>JAEUKG010000997.1 GCA_016794325.1 Myxococcales bacterium
CGGGCGCGCCTTCGAGTCTCCTGGCGCCGTAAGAGCGCGACGCTCCACCAAGACGCGGTCGCGCGCGCTCCGAGCGCGTCCGCGATCGGTAAGCGCTCCCGGGCGCGCCTTCGAGTCTCCTGGCGCCGTAAGAGCGCGACGCTCCACCAAGACGCGGTCGCGCGCGCTCCGAGCGCGTCCGCGAGCCGTGGACGATCCCAGTCGTCCCTTCGACTCGCGCCGCGTCGGACGAGCGCGACGCTCCACCACCACGCGCTCGCGCGAGCGTGTGCGCGATCGGCAGGCGCTCCGGTCGCCGCTCGGCTCGCGGTCGCGGAGCTCACGCGAGGAAGGCGAAATTCCCCCGAGGAAAGCCGCGTGGCGACGATGTAGGTCTCTGTCGGCTTGCAAGCCCGCGCGACGACTCGGAAAAAAGGCGAGGTGGGATGCAACCGCCTTCGCGGAGCACACGTAGGTGAAATGCAAGGAGGAACTCGATGCGAAAGCGTTTCAGCGCTGTCGCCGGTTCCGCCCTCGCCTGCGTCCTCGCTGCCTCGGCGCTCGTAGCGCTTCCGGGTTGCAGCAAGGAGACCTCTGCGCAGAGCGAGGACGGTTTCGGCCTTACCAACATTCAGCCTGCCGCCAACAGCGGCGACTTCAGGAGCCCGTTCGACGCGACTCCCGATCCGAAGGGAGAGAACGTCTACTTCACCGCCCTTACGGCCGAGGGAGTCCCCGCCGTCTTCAAGACCAGCGCCAAGGGTGGCCCGGTCACGATCCTCCACCAGGGAGCGCCGCTCGCGTCGCCGTTCGGCATCGCGATCAGCGAGGACGGTCAGACGCTCTTCGTCGCCGACGGCAGCGCCGAGCTCGGCGAGGGCGACGACATCCCGGAGGACGGCGCGATCTTCACCCTGTCGGTCGCTGGCGGCTCGCCGCGCGCCCTCGCGGGCACCGAGAGCTCGAGCCCGCGCGGCGTCGAGGTCCGGGGCGACTCGGTCTACTTCACGGGCAAGAAGCAGGGCCAGGCCGGCGTCTTCAAGCTCCCGCTGGTCGGTGGCGCCGCGACGGCGCTCGTCTCCGGCGAACCGCTGCGCGAGCCGAGCGGCATCGCGGTCACGGCGGGCGGCGACGTCTACATCGTCGACGCGTTCGCGAACGACACGGTCCGCGCCGGCGTCTTCAAGGTCACGGCCGGCAAGGCGGAGCTCGTCAAAGACGGGTTCGACGTGGGGCACCCCGCGGGCCTCGCGATGATCGCCGAGGACCGCGCGGTCCTCGTCTCGGGACTCGACCCGGCCAAGGGCACCGACGTCGTCTATCGCGTCGAGCTCGGGGACAAGTCGCAGAAGCGCTTCGACTCCGTCATCGGTGACTTCACCGAGTCGGCGGGGCTGCACAAGGCCAAGGGCGCCGACATCTACGCGTGGGCCGACAGCCGCGCGAACAACACGGGCACCGTCTACGTGCTCTCCAAGTAAAGACTTCGACTCGGGAAAAGGGAAAACATCATCATGAAGGCTCGTCACAAGGTTCTCGGTTCGCTCGCTGGCTTCGCGCTCTTTGCCCTCACCGGCGTCGCCGCCGCCTCCAGCCACCGTGAGGCCCCCGCCATCGGCTTCGACCCGGCCGCCGACAACACCGACGTGTGGGCGTGGGTCAACAAGGGAACGCACGACAAGCTCAACGTCGTCGTCGCGTACAACCCGCTCGAGGAGCCGTCCGGCGGCCCGAACTACAACGAGTTCTCGGACGACGTCCTCTACGAGATCCACGTGACGCGCGGCAACAAGAGCCTCGAGGACTTCGTCACCTACCAGATCGAGTTCTCGTCGAACGACTATCCCTACGTCGATCCGGCGAACCTCTCGAAGCCGGTCGGCGGCGGCAAGGAGTTCTTCTCGCAGCTCTCGGGTCGCTCGCAGACCTACACCCTCACCCGCATCCAGGGTGGCAAGCGCACCGTGCTCGGCAAGGGCCTCAAGGTCGCGCCGGTCAACATCGGGCCGAACACCAACGCCGTCGTCTACGGGACGAAAGCCTACGACGACGCGTTCGCCAAGGGCTTCATCAACGACCTCGGCTTCAAGGGCAGCGAAGGTCGCATCTGGGCGGGCCCGCGCGACGACGGCTTCTACGTCGACATCGGCCGCATCTTCGACCTCGCGAACTTGCTCACCGGCACCGCGCGCGACGGCGTCGCGGGCTACAACTGCCACGCCATCTCCCTCGAGATCCCGACCGAGTCGCTGACGCCCGACGGCAAGCCCCCGAAGGCGGGCGCGAGCGACGAGCAGACGGTCGGTGTCTGGGCCTCCGCCTCGCGCCGCAAGTACAGCATCCTGCGCAAGAGCGGCAAGCCGGAGTCGTGGGGTCCTTGGGTCCAGGTCTCGCGCCTGGGGCTCCCCCTCGTCAACGAGGCGCTCATCGGCCTCCAGGACAAGGACAAGTACAACCGCACCCGGCCCGCCACCGACGTGAAGAACTTCGGCGCGTACTTCCTCAACCCCGTCGTCGTGCGCGACGCCGAGGCTGTCGGAATCTACAAGGCGCTCGGCGTCCCGCAGTCGACGGTCGACGCGCTCAAGTCGAACCGCACCGACATCATCGAGACCATCAACCTCGCGAACATCCCGACCCCGGGCGCGCACAAGATCGGCCTCGACGCGACGGGCGACGTCCTCCGCGTCGACCTGGGTACCGACTCGGGCTTCCCGAACGGCCGTCCGATCCCGTACGGCGCGAAGCCGAACCAGGAGCAGGCCGACGTCACGGACGTCCTCCTGTCGGTCATCCTCGCGAAGGGCACGCTCGCGGTCGGCGACGGCGTCAACTCGAACGACAAGGACTACCTCCCCGAGATGCCGTACCTCGCGCTGCCGCACGAGGGCTTCAGCGGCGGTCACGGCAAGCCGGCTCCCTGAGTCGAGGAAGCGGACGTGAGGCGCGAGGCTCGGCCCGACGAGGGGCGGGCCTCGCGGCTTTTTGTCCGCGGCGGTCGACCGCCGCGCCCAACGATTCTGCGAACACTCCTCACCTCGTGTGACGAAGTCGCCGATCCCCCTCACGACGCACCTGTGCGAGCTGTCGCGCGCTCCCGGAGGCGAAACAGAGAAGAAGGCGGATCACCGCCCGGGGCCCTTTGGGTCGTGGCGAAGAAGAGTCCGACTGCGCGAGCTTGGGGCGGAGTGGGAAGCTCCCACCCTCGCCCTGTCCAGCACCCTGACCTTGTTTCACCGTCGGCGTGCACCCGCTGGAATGCCACCCTCGAGTCGAAATCCGCGTGAGCCATCCGTCAGCCCGATGGCCAGGGCGCCATGCCCTGCCCTTGTCCGCCTGGGGTCATCCATTCACCACCTCGGACCGCGTCCGCTGATGCGTGCACCATGCACGCATGAACGAGCCGCGACCCCCGCGTGGGGACGGCCTCCCGGGGTCAGCGCGAATTCCAGCTGCGAAGGTGCTCACCACCAACTCGGTCCCTTTGGCGAGCCCTTCCGTCTTTCGAAGGTCGAAATGTCGTTTCCACCTCCTGAGGCAACGGTTCCCGCGCTCGGGACGCCCAACGCGTCGCGCGGCGCGGTGTCGCCGAGGCGGCGGGCGATCCTGCACCCTGCAGGGATCGCCGCGCCGACCTCGCGGCCGCATGCGCACGAGCGACGTCGGCCGACCGACGCCCGCGCACACTCGAACCTGCCGACAACCCAGCACACCGCGTGCCACCTGCCAGCTCGCGAATTGACGCACGGTTGACCCGCGGCACGGTGTCCCGGCCACTTCGAGGGTGTCCCGGGCCACCTCGATGTGTTCGAGCGCTCGGTCGAATCAGGCCAGCTCAGCCGGTCTCTCGACGATCCCGCCGCGAACACAGCCTCGCGCCGGTCGTACGCGGCGACCCCACCGACCCCCGTCGCCCGCCCCGGCAAGCGCTCGGCTTCCGAGCCGGCCTCGCAGGGGCCAGGCGCGGGCTCACGACCGACTCGTCCCGGCTGGGCTCGAGCCGGACACGGCGGGAGGGCGCCTTCCTCCTCGTCGTTGTGCCGACCCGAATACGGACAGGGACTGTCCGCAATCTCGGGCTCCGGACGTGAAAGGGGCCGCCGACCCTTCTCTTCGCGACGGCGCGTTGCTACAGACCAGGCCCCGTGGCCGACGACCTCTCGAACGACCTCGCGTCCCTGCGCATCGACCGGAGCGCGCCGACCCCTCCGTCGGCCGCGCGGCGGGTCGTCGTGCCCGCGGTCGTCGTGATCGTCCTCGCGGCCGGGTCGTTCGCCGGGTACAAGCGCCTCGAACCCATGCTCCACAAGCAGGAGGTCAAGACGACCGAGGTCCTGCTGGTGTCGCCGTCGCAGGCCGAGGTGACGGTCACGTCCACCGGGTACGTGGTCGCCCAATCCACCAGCAAGATCGGGGCGAAGGTGCCGGGCCGCCTCGCCAAGGTGAACGTCAAGGAGGGCGACACCGTCAAGGCGGGCGACGTCATCGCCGTCATCGAGGACGCGGACCAGAAGAGCGCCATCGCCGCGGCTCAGTCGCGCGTCGCCGTCGCGCGCGCGCGCGCCGAGACCGCGCGGGCGAACGTCGCCGAGGTCGCGATGCAGGCCGCGCGCGAGAAGAAGCTCGTGGAGAGCGGAGCCCAGGGGCGCGCGTCGCTCGAGAACCTCGAGGCGCGCCAGAAGGCGCTCGCCGAGCAGGTCAAGGCGGCGGACGCCGAGGCCGCGGCCTCCCAGGCCGAGGTCGCGCAGCTCTCGGTCGGGCTCAAGGACAGGGTGATCGTGGCGCCGATCTCCGGGACGGTGGTGTCCAAGCCCGCCTCGGTCGGCGAGCTCGTCGGGCTGACCTCGGGCGGCGTCGGGATTGGCGCCGTCGCCGAGGTCGCGGACTTCGCGAGCTTGCTCGTCGAGACGGACGTGCCCGAGGCCCGCCTGGGCCTCGTGAAGATCGGCGCTTCGTGCGAGATCGTCTTCGACGCGTACCCGCAGAAGCGCTACCGCGGCACCGCGGTGGAGCTCGGCAAGAAGATCAACCGCGCCAAGGCGACCGCGGTGGTGAAGGTGAAGATCGAGGGCGACTCCGACGGCGTCTTGCCCGACATGAGCGCGCGCGTGAGCTTCCTCTCGAAGGCGATCAGCGACGCGGCGCTCAAGGAGTCGCCGCGGAGGATGGTCGCCCTCGACGCCGTCGCCGACCGCGAGGGGGCGCCGCACCTGTGGACCATCGAGGACGGGAAGCTGCACAAGTCGCCGGTGAAGCTCGGGCCCGTCTCGGGCGCGCAGGTGGAGATCGTCGACGGGCCGCCGACCGGCACGCGCATCGTCGCCAAGCCGGCACCGACCCTGGCCGAAGGCCAACGAATCAAAGAAGGGGAGTGAGGATGAGCGAATCCGTGGACAGCGGGGCGTCCGACGCGAACAAGCCGGCCGACCAGGAGGGCGGTCCGTATCGCCCGGAGCCGGGTAAGCCCATCATCGAGATGAGCAAGGTCGGCAAGACGTTCTTCCGCGGCAAGGAGCCGGTGAAGGTCCTCGACGACCTCGATCTCACGATCGCCGAAGGCGCGTTCGAGGCCCTCATGGGCCCGAGCGGCTCCGGCAAGTCGACGCTCCTCAACCTCATCGCCGGCCTCGACCAGCCCACGAGCGGCCTCGCCAAGATCGCGGGCAACGACCTCGGGCGCATGAGCGACGGCGAGCTCGCGAAGTTCCGCGCTCGCCACATCGGCTTCATCTTCCAGGCCTACAACCTCATCCCGGTGCTCACCGCGATCGAGAACGTCGAGCTGCCGCTCCTGCTCACCAGCCTCTCCGGCGCCGAGCGCAAGAAGCGGGCGCAGACGGCCCTGCGCGTGGTGGGCCTCGAGGATCGCTCGAGCCACTATCCGCGTCAGCTCTCCGGAGGCCAGGAGCAGCGCGTCGCGATCGCGCGCGCGATCGTGAACGACCCGACGATCATCGTCGCCGACGAGCCGACCGGCGATCTCGATCGCAAGTCGGCCGACGACATCCTCGCGCTCCTCGAGAAGCTCAACGTCGAGTTCAAGAAGACGATCCTCATGGTCACCCACGACCCGCAGGCCGCGGAGCGCGCCCGCATCACGCGCCGCCTCGACAAGGGGAGGCTCGCGTCGTGATCTTCCTCAAGATGGCGATGCGGAACGTGTTCCGCAACCGCGGTCGAGCGCTCCTCACCATCCTCGGCTGCGCGGTCACGATCCTCGCGTTCGTGCTCATCCGCACCCTGCTCGCGGCGTGGTCGGTCGGCGCCGACTACGCCGCGAAGGATCGCATCGCGACGCGGCACAAGGTGTCGTTCATCGTCCAGATGCCCAAGAAGTACATCGACGACGTCCGCAACACCCCCGGCGTCACCAAGGCCACGTACATGAACTGGTTCGGCGCCCGCGATCCGCGCCGCCCCGACGAGTTCTTCGCGAACATGGCCGTCGACCCGAAGTCCTTCCTGGACGTGTACACCGAGTGCTCGATCTCGGAGGAGGACAAGCAGCGCTGGCTCGGCGACAAGCAGGGCGCGCTCCTCGGCGACGTGCTCGCGCGCAAGCTCGGCGTGAAGGTCGGCGACAAGATCACCCTCGAGGGCACGATCTACCCGGGCGACTGGGAGTTCCACGTCTCGGGCATCTACACCGCGACCGAGAAGTCGCTCGATCGCTCGCAGTTCCTCTTCCACTGGGACTACATGAACGACGCGCTCCCCGCCGGCCGAAAGGACGAGATCGGCTGGATCGCCGCGCGGATCGACGATCCGAAGCGCTCGGCGTCGATCGCCGCCGCGATCGACAGGACCTTCGAGGAGCGCGACACCCAGACGGTTACGATGAGCGAGCGCGCGATGAACCTCTCGTTCATGGCGATGGTGTCGGCGCTCCTCAAGGCGCTCAACGTCGTGTCGATCATCATCTTGCTCATCATGATGATGATCCTCGGCAACACGATCGCGATGGGCGTGCGCGAGCGCACCCGGGAGTTCGCCGTGTTGCGGGCGGTCGGCTTCCGGCCCGGTCACGTGGTCGGCTTCATCGTCGGCGAGGCGCTCCTCCTCGGGCTCCTCGGCGGCCTCGCCGGCCTCGGGCTCTCCATCCCCGTCGTCGAGTGGTCGATGGGCCAGTGGATCGAAGAAAACATGGGCTCCTGGTTCCCGTACTTCCGCATCGACACGGCCACCAAGGGCCTGGC
>JAEUKG010001032.1 GCA_016794325.1 Myxococcales bacterium
CATGAAGCAGAAGCTCGAGGTCGACGTGAAGCGCAAGGAGCTCGCGGAGGAGGCCCGCGCGATCAAGAGCGAGCTGCTCACCGTGCTCCGGGCGATGACCCCGTCGCGCGACGAGGCCGAGGCCCGAGCGCGGCTGCTCGAAGACGCGAAGGCCCTCGTGGACGCGGTCGACGCCGAGATGGCGCGGCGCTGCTCCGGCAGCGTGTTCGGCGAGCTCGTGAGCTTGCTCGTGGTCCCCGAGGCCGACCTCGAGGCCGAGGTGCGGGCCGCCTGCGATCTCGTCGCGCCGATGTCCATCAAGGCGAGCGACAAGGTGAAGAAGGTGCTCGTCCACGTGCTCAAGTGGTGGGCGGCGCGGGCGCGCGCGCGGGTGCGCGAGTCCGAGAGCCCCCTGCCGGTCGCCCAAGTCGAGGCCTTCACCCGCGAGGTGCTGACCTCGAAGATGCTCCTGCCGGTCCTCGGCAACGCCGTCTTCCCCTACTTCTCGCGCACCCAGGTCGACGCCGCCCTCCTCGCCCAGATTCTCCACGTGAAGATCGCCGACGCGATGCTCGACCTCTTCGTGGTCAAGCCGCGGCGCACGCCCGACGGGCCGGTTCGCCTGAGCTACTCCGAGGCCGCCGCCGCTCAAGGCGCCGCCATCGACTGGGCGGACGTGAGCTTCGAGGACGACGAGGACGCGCCTCCTCCGGCGATGCAGATCGTCTTCGCGGGCAACCGCTACTACCAGCACTGGAAGGCGAACGTCGGCGAGTTCTTCCTCAAGAACGGCGGGCAAAAGCTGGCGGCGGCGCCCGACGACCCGCGGGTGACGCAGCTCCTGCGGGTGCTCGGCGAGGTCGAAAGGACCCATGTCTGACCGCACCGCCCCCGAGCGCGACGAAGGCGTCGACGCGGACGGCGACGACGAGATCGAGCTCGCCGACGTGACGACGCTCCGGACGCGCGGCGACCTCGAGGGCCTGCTCGCCCTCGCGCGCGCGCATCGCACCGGGACCCACGGCAAGGCGCGCGACATGAAGAGCGCCCTCGACGCCTACGTCGCGGCTGCGGAGCTGGGCAGCGCCGAGGCCGAGCACTCGGCGGCCCTCTTCTACCTCGCCGGCGGCCCGGTGCCGCAGGATCTCAAGGAGGGCGCGGCCCGCCTGCGGTCGGCCGCGGAGAAGGGCAGCACCCCCGCGAAGGTCTACCTCGGCAACCTCTACGAGCTCGGGATCCACTACGCGAAGGACGCCGAGAAGGCCGACGTCTGGTACCGCGCCGCCGCTCGCGCCGCGCAGATCAAAGACGCGCCCGACAGCCCCGAATACGTGCGCCAGATGGCCGAGCTCGGCAGCGCCCGCGACTTCTTGGCGCTCTCCGAGTCCGGCGCCTCGAAGGAGGAGCTCGAGCCCCTCCTCCGCAAGGCGAAGGCGCACGGCTACGGGCTCCGCGTGCGGGAGGCCGGCGACGCTCGGCCGTCGATGACCGATCCCGTCGGCGCCGGCGCCGACGCGCGGCCTCGCCCTTCGGGCGCCGAGCCGCCGGCGTCGGTCACGCCCGCGCCCGCGCCCACCCCCAAGGCGGCGCCGGCCAAGACGGACGCGGCGGCCAAGGACCTCGCGCCCAAAGACGCTCCGAAGAAAGAGCCGCCGAAGCCCAAGCCGTCCCCCAAGAAGCCGAGCCGGGCGACGCCGTCGCGATTCACGCCCGGCCTCGGCCTCGTCGCGTTCCTCTACGCGTCGCTCTTCGTGGGCGCCGCCGCCGGCGCGGGCTACGCGCTCACCGAGGGCGCCAAGCACCTCCTCTTGCCCCGCCTCGGCGAGCTCCCGCTCATCAAGACCGATGTACATTACATTCTTCCTGCGAGCCTCGCGCTCTTCGGCGTGATCCCCCAGCTCCTCGTGTACCGCGCGGGGACGGTGGCCAAGGCGTTCGTGGGCGGCGCGCTCATGGCCGGCGTCGGCTGGGCCGCGTGGGGCACCGGCCAAGCGATGTTCGTCGCGAGCCGGGGAGCGCAGTCGCTCGCCTTCGGGGTCGCCGGCTTCCTCGCGCTCCTCCTCGCGCTGGGCGTGGCCGGCGGCGCCAAGCCGAAGCGCGAGAAGAAGAAGCCCTCGGTCTCGGTGTGGAGCGACGTCGACGACGAGCCGTGATAACGTGCCGATCGAGAGCGAAGCGGTCATGAGCGAGATCGACAGGCGAGAGCGCCGGTTTGCCTGCCGCCTGCCGGTGACGTTGCATCGGGGCAAGGGCTCGCTGTCGCTCGAGACCGAAGACGTCGGGTTCCGAGGCGTCTACGTCGTCTGCGACGACCCGCCGGCGGTGCGCAACCTCGTGCGCCTGACCTTCGCCTTGCCGGGCGTCGGGGCCCCGGTCGAGGTCCACGGGATGGTGGTCCACGTCACGACCGAGGACGCGGCGCGCCCGCGAGGCTTCGGCCTGCAGTTCTGGGGGCTCGACGCCCGCGCGCGATCGGCCTGGGATCATTTCGTCCACGGCCTCCTCCGCGACAGCGGCCCCGCGCGCCGCGGGTGACCGAACGTCAGGGCTCCGCCGCCGGCGGGCGCGCGCGGTAGAGCACGTAGCCGCCACCGCCGCCGCCGAGCGGCAAGAACGCGGCGCGGGTGAAGCGGCGCTCGAACAGCGGCGACGACGCGAGGCGCAGCTCGGCGACCCGCACCGGGCCCGCGGCCTCGCCGCCGGGCGCGTACACGACGACGGCGGCGACCCCGCGCGCGACGAGCATCGAGACGTCGACGCGCTTGCTCGTGTGACCGCCCGGCAGCGCCGCGATCTCCGGATCCGTCACCCCGGCGAGATCGACGACGCGCGCCCGCGGCGCGGCCGCCCCCACCCACCCCGCGTCGAGCGTCGCCACGCACGACGCCCCATCGAGCGCGGGGGCCGCGATCCCGACGAGCGCGGCGCGATCGCGGGCGACGCCGCGCCCCGCCGGCCCCGCCCGCACGAAGAAGGTGAGGCCGATCGCGGCCGCGAGCGCCGCGCGGGCGCCGGTCATCCACGGCGGCGCGCGGTCGCAGACCTCGCCCGCGACCACCCACAGGCCGGGCAACACGGGCACGACGAGGCGCGCGTACGGCATCCAGTCGCCGCCGACGAGCGCGACCACCGCCACGTGGCAGACGAACGCCGCCGTGATCGTGAGCGCGCGCGGCGAACGCGCGATCGACCTCGGCGCCGCGAGGAGCAGGGGGGCGCCGGCGACGACGAGCGCCGCGCCGGCGTAGGCCAGGCCGTGCGCGAGATCGCTCGGCTTGGCGCGGAGCGCGAGCGGGTACGGCGCCCCGAAGATCGCGAGCCGCGTGAAGGCGACCGCGAGCGGTGGAGCGGCGGCCACCGCGGCCGCGAGCGCCCCGCGCGCCGCTCGTCGCGCCGCGTCGCCCGTCGCCGCGGACGCGCCCGCGCCGAGCGCGAGCGCGCACGCCCACGGCGCGAGCTCCGGCCGCAGCGTCGCCGCGAGCCCCGCCAGCGCCGCCGCTCGGAAGGGCCGGGCCGTCGACGTGACCGCGAGCGTCGCGAAGAGCGTCGCGAACGCGGTCTCCATGCCGCTCACCGCGTGGGCCGCGAGCGGCAGCGAGGTCCCGACGGTGAGCGCGAGGCCGATCGCGAGCCCGCGCGGCCCGACCGAGCGACCGATCGCGGCGCCCACGCGCGACGCCGCGGCGACCCACGCCACGGCGCCCGCCGCCCGGAGCACGTCGAGCGCGGCGAGCGGCGGCAGGCGGCCGAGGGGCGCGACGAAGAGCGGCCACGGCAGCGGCGTGACGCCGTCGGTGGGTGGCCCGCCGAGATCGAAGCGCCACCCGTGACCGGCGGCGAGATTGCGTGCATACCGCACGGAGATGAGCGCGTCGTCGACGGTGAAGCCCCACATCGCGAGCGCGCCGACGAGCGCGGCGAGCGCGGCGGCGGCGCCGGGTAGCAGCGCCTCTCGGCGATGTCCAATCCGCGTCATAATGCGCCGAAAAGTGTGTCCATCCTCGAAGGCTCCTTAGGATCACACGAGTCCAAAGGATGCGCTCCTTCGAGATCTTCGTCGACCAGAAGCTTCAAACCGCGGCCGCGCCCCTGGACGTGGCGCCGCGCTCCGGCCTTCGCTCGAAGGCCCGGGGCGAGGTGCTCGACGTCTTCGTGCACGGCGCCAACGTCACCGCCACGATCGCCGAGGGGCGCGGAGGTTTCGTCCTCCGCGACATCGCCCTCGCCATCGGCGAGCTCGCGCGAGCTCCTCGGGGCAAGCGCATCGTCCATTTCTACGACGACGCGTGGGCCTTCGCCATCGAGCGCCTCGGCGCGGTGGCGCTCTTGAGCGTCTACCGCTCCTCGCCCGTCCCCGAGGTCCTGCTCTACGACGCCGAGCTCCCGTTCGCGGAGGTGCTCGCCGGCGTCGCCGAGGCGACCGAGCGCGCGCTCGCGCGCGGAGACGACCCCGAGCTCGCGCTCGCCCGTCAGGCCCTCGAGCTCACCACGACCGGAGACGTGGAGCGCCCCTCGGCCCTCCCCACGTTCGTCGAGATCGACAAGGACTCCCCCATCGCGCTCGGCTGCGAGTTCTCCATGCGGCCGGGCCCCGACGCGAGCGCCGACACCGGCGTCGAGCGCTCCGATCTCCACGCCCTGCTCTTCCGCGGGCGCATCTTCGCCGAAGTCCGGGGGCGGTCGGTGGAGCTCGGCGACGGGCACCCCTTCCTCGTGGCCGAGCGCTTCCTCGATCTCGCGCGCGCCGCGTTCGACGCGTGGGACTCGGGGCAGCTCTACCACGTGCGCGCCGACGCGGCCGGGGTGCCGATCGGCCTCCGGGTCGGGCCGGACGGCCAGTGCGCCCTCGCGGTGGCCCAGGCGCGCAAGCTCGGCGCCGCCCGCACGACCGCCACCTTCCCCGCGCTCGACGTGTGCGACGTCGCCGAGGCCGCGATCGCCTTCGCGCGCGGCCTCGTGCGCGTGATCCAGCGCCGCGACCGCACCCAGCACCAGAACCTCCGGCTCGGCGCCTTGCGCCAGCGCGCCCGCGAGCTCGGCGAGGCGATCCGCGACGTGCGGCGCACCGACAGCAAGATCAACCCCTCCCCCGAGTCGTACCGGGCGTTCGCGCTCCGGCGGCCGGCTCCGGCCGCCGAGGCGCCTGCCTCGCCGATGCCCACCCGGCTGCGCTACCGCCCCCGGTGGCGCGCCCTCGTCCCGGGGATCGATCTCCGCGCCACGTTCCTCTGCGGCGATCGCCTCATCGTCGGCGGCGTGGCCGAGACCTTCTGCCTCGATCGCACGACCGGCGAGCTCCTCTGGCAGGCGCGCACCGAGCGCGCAACCGCGGTCGTCACCCCCGGCGGCCTCGCGCGCATCAAGCCCGACGGCGCGGTCGAGGTCCACGACTTCGGCAACGGCGAGGTGACGCTCCGCACGTGGATCGCTCCGCGCACCAGCGGCCCCTACGCCGGCGCGGTCGTGAGCGCTCCGGGCCTTCCGCGCCTCCTCGTCGTCACCGAGGGCGACCAGCACCTCGCCGCGATCGATCTCATGACGGGCGAGGCGCGTTGGCGCTACGCCTGGGGTCGCCGCGGCGTCCTGCGCCTCAAGCGGGCTGGCAAGCTCCTCTACGTCTCCTCGGGCGACAGCGGGCTCACGGCGCTCGACGTGACCACCGGCGCCGTCGTCTGGCGCGCGCGCGACCGCCGCCGCTTCCGCGCCGCCCCGGCCGTCGACGCCTCCCAGCTCTTCGCGGTCCTCGGCGGCGTCGGCTCCCCGGCGTCGCTCGTATGCCTCGATCCCTACTCCGGCGAGCCGTCGTGGCGCGCGGACATCGACGCCGGGACCGGCGCCCTCGCCTGCTCCATCGAGGGCACGCCGCTCGTGACCGAGCGCGCCGTCGTCGTCCTCGTCCGCGAGCGCCACACGCTCCGCGTCGTCGGCTACGACCGCGCTACCGGGGCGCGTCTCTTCGCGTCGGCGTGCCCCGAGGCTCCGGTCGGGACCTCGTGGCTCGTCGTCGACGACCTCCTCGTCGGCAACACCCCCGCCGGCGCCCTCGTGGCCGTCTCCGCGGAGACCGGCGCCCTCCGCTACAAGCACGCCTTGGGCTCCGGGCTCGAGGCCGACCTCCCCCGCCGCCTCGAGCCCGTGCTTCGCTCCGGCGCCCTCTACGTGCCGCACGCCGAGGTCCACGTGTTCCGACCGAGCGACGGCACCCGCATCGCGACCATCGGCCCCTCCGAGGCCATCCCCGACCTCCTCCGCGTCGACGAGAACAACAACGTCTATGTCGCGGAGGAGAGCGGCCACGTCGTCTCCTACGGGGTCGGTCCGAGGCTCGAGCTCGTCGGCGCGAGCTGACCGAGCCGAGCCTCGGCCGGCGCTATTTCACCTCGTGCATCAGCTTCTTCAGCGGGAAGAGGAGCGCGAGGACGAGGAGCACCCCGAAGAGGCTCGAGCCGACGAAGATCGAGTAGTACGAGGTGGGCGTGATCACGCCGAGGAAGCTCTCGCCGATGCTGCCGCCGGCGTACTGAGCGACGGAGCTCGCGAGCAGCCACACGCCCATGAAGAGCGACGCGAAGCGCGCGGGCGCGAGCTTGGTGACCATCGACAATCCCACCGGGGATAGGCAGAGCTCACCGAGCGTCGCGAACAGGTAGCTCAAGAAGAGCCAGAAGGCCGAGACCTTCGCCTTCGCGCTCGCCTTCTCGAGCTCCTTGAGCGCCTTCTTCCACTCCGGCTCGGCGACGGCGGCCAGGACCTCGGCGCGCGGCTGCGCGTCGAGGGTCGTGCGGGCGACGATCTCGACCTCCACGCCCTCGGCGGCGGGCTTGACCTTGATGCCGAGCTTCTTGCCGTCGTAGCTGCCGTCGTCGGCCTTCTTGAGCTCCATCTCCTTCAGGGACTTCTCGTCCTCGGTGAAGGCGAAGCGCTTGGCCTTGAAGGTCTTGGTGACGGGGGCCGCCTCCGTCGCGTTGCCGCTCGCCTTCTCGAACTCCTTGAGCTCCTTCATGAAATCGGCGTCGGTCGACTTCTCGATCGCCTCGCGGACGGCGAACTCGGCGAACACGCCGCGGACGACGAGCTCCTTCTTGCCGCCGTCGAACGTGAGCCGGCCGGCGTTGACCTCGGCGAGCGGGGTGCCCGCCGGCACCGCCGAGAGGGCGACGCGCGTCTCGGTGCGGTTCTCGGTCATCGCGCCGAAGACCATCACCACGAACGAGATGACGAGGAGCACCATCGCCCAGAACATCTTGGCGGGCGTCGAGGGCTCCTTCCCCGCCCGCGCGAGGCGCGTCCAGAGGACGGTGAAGAGCGGCGCGAGCACGAAGATCAGGAGGGCGTTCGCCGACTGCCACCACCCGGCGGGGTACTCCCACTTGATCGCGTCGACGTAGCGATCGGTGTTGAAGACCGCCCACAGGTTGAGCGCGCTGCCCGCCTGCTCGAACGCGAGCCAGAACAGGACCGGGAAGAGGAACATGATGAAGATGCTGACGCTCTTGTCCTTCTGCGCGCCGCGCAGGCGGGTCAAGAGGATGCCCATCGTGATGAAGATCGCGCCGAACGCGATCGGCATGATGAGCAGGATGGGCTTGGCCTCGCCGACGACCACCTTGCGCACGTACACCGCCACGATGAGCGGGCCCGCCGCCATCATCACGAACGGGTAGATCTTGCCGACGATCCCCGCGAGGCCCCCCGCCGACGGCAGCGCCTTGTCGGCCTCGTCGCCCGTGGCCGACGGCTTCGCCTCCGACTTCGCCTCCGCGCCCGGGGCCTTCGCCGCCCGGCCGGCGGTGTTGCCGACCGCTTCGACGTCCTTCACGACGCGGCTCTGCCCGCCGAGGAAGACGATGAGGCCGATCACCATCCCCACGCCGGCCGCGCCGAAGCCCCAGTGGAAGCCGATCTTCTCGCCGAGGAGCGGGCAGATGATGCTCGCGAGGAACGCGCCGATGTTGATCCCCATGTAGAAGATCGTGAACGCGCGATCGCGACGCCCGTCGCCGGGCTTGTACATCTTGCCGACGATGGTCGAGATGTTCGGCTTGAAGAAGCCGTTGCCGGCGATCAAGAACGCGAGGGCGACGAAGAAGATCGGCTTCGCCGGGAACGCCATCAAGAAGTGCCCGACCGCCATCAGCACCGCGCCGATGAAGACCGCGTTGCGGAGGCCGAGGAGCCGGTCGGCGATCAAGCCCCCGAGGAGCGGGGCGAGGTAGACGAGGCTCGTGTACCACTTGTACACGCCCGTCGCCGCTTGCGGCTGCCAGCCGAACGACGCCGAGATCATGTACGGCAAGAGGAGCGCGCGCATGCCGTAGTAGCTGAAGCGCTCCCACATCTCGGTGAAGAACAGGATGTAGAGGCCCCGCGGGTGGCCCTTCTGCGGCGCCGCGTCGGGGGCAGATCCGGACGGCTCCGCGCCGTCCACGCTTGTCTCAACCGTCGCCATGTCGTTTGCCCTTCTTCGCCCGCGCGGCCCCTACCACCGCGACCATTTGCATCGCTCTCGTCGTTCGCGCCTGCGGTGCGCGCTCGATGCCGCGAGGCCGTCCCGCGCGCTCCTCGGCACCGCCTCGACCTCTCGAACGAACTCGACGCAACGGGTCATGGAGTCAGTTCCCCTCGGGGACGATCTCGATGAGCGCGGCCGCGCCTTGCGGGAGCTGCGCGGAGCCTGGGTGGACGCGCGCGCCGGCGCCGCGCGCCGTGTCGCGCGCCGTGCTCGCGACCACCTTCGACGGCTTCTCGCCGCCCTTCACCGTCACGCGGACGGCGAACCGCTCGAAGATGGCGGCGGCCTCGGCGGTGCGCTGCGCGACGCCGCGATCGTCCATCGCGCCGTCCGCGATGCGGAGCGTGAGCGACGGCTTGCCGACCGGCGCCGGCGCGACGCCGCCGTCGTAGCCGGGCGGGAGGCTCGTGTTCGCGGCGTTCGAGAGGTCCACCGGGGCGCCGAGCGTCGTCCAGACCGGCGCCTTCTCGGGCGGCGGCGTGCCGAGGATCCCGGCGGCGCGCATGAGCTGCCACGTCCGCACGAACGCGGGCTGCGCCGCGAACGCGTCGTTCGTGAGCGCGCCGAGGGACGTCACGTCGATCTGCCAGTCGATCTGCCCCATCCGCTCGACGAGGGCGACGGGATCGGGCGAGCCGGGGCGCCCGCCGAGCGCGCGGGCGGCGCTCGGCGCGTCCTTCTTCACCGAGACCGTGCCCGCCGCCCATCGGTCGACCCACGCGGAGTAGACGTTCTTCATCGCCTCGAGCCGAGCGCGCGGCGCGACCGCCACGAGCGGCACGAGGCCCGACGCGTCGGCCGAGCTCACGAGCGTGCGCGCGCCGTCGGCGGAGCTGCCCCGCGGCGAGACGAGCGGCACGAGCATGTAGTGTGCACCCTTCGCCTCGGGGCTGTCGGCGGCCGGGGAGCGGACGAAGCGGACTTTGTCGAGCGGCGCGCCGGTGCCCTCGATCACGTAGAGCGCGAGGAGCTAGGCGGAGCGGTCTCCGTTCGAGATGACCTTCACGTCTTCGCCCGGCTTGGGAGCGTCTTTGCTCTGGCGGAGCTCGACCGCGCCGCGCGCGCGACCGACGACGCCGATGATCTGCGGGTCGAGCGCGCGGAGCTTCTCGTAGGAGGCGACGAAGTCGGGGAGCGGAAGGACGAGCAGATCCGCGCCCTGGGCGTCCGCGCCTCCGCGCGCGAAGCGCGCCTCGAGCCCGCTCGCCTGCGCCTCGGACGCGAGGTCGAGGTTGAGCCCGGCAGCGCCGGCGTCGCCGCGGCTGTCGGGGAGCGCGCCGGGGACGAGGAGCTCCCACCCCATCCCCGCGATCCGGAAGGGCCGGTCGAGGATCGGCTTCGGCGCCTCGCGTACGGTCGCGGAAGGCGCGACCGCCGAGACGGGGGGCTTCGCGCTCGACGCGGACGCGGCGGCGTCGACCCCGGCGTCGCTGGCGGCGGGCGCCTCGGGGACCTCGGCCGGAGCCTTGTGCGGATCGCGTGGGCGCCCCACGACGAGGGCGATGACGCCGATCACCATCGCGATCTGCGCGAGGAGGAGGGCGGTGCCGCGGAGCTTCATTTCGGCGCCCCCGTGGACGCCGAGGCGGACGCCGACCCCGAGCCCGCCGGCGCCGGCCCGTCGGGGAAGTCCGGGCTCAGGCCGCCGAGCCAGTAGGTGATGCGCGCGAAGCCCTTCGAGCCGCCCTCGGCCATCCGATCGCCTTCGTGCCGGAACATGGGCCGGGTGATGGGGGTGAGGCCGACGAAGAGGAGCGACATCACGAGCAGCGACGTGCCGAAGATGTCGGCGACGAAGCCGAGGCCGCCTTCAGCGCCGTATTTCTTCAGGATTCGGTCGGCGAGGAGCGTGGGCGTCCCGAGCGCGACGACGAGCGCGAAGACGACCTGCACCGCGATGTTGCTCGTGAGGAGGCCGATGAGGCTCATCCAGCCGAGGCACGCGACGAAGAGGCCGACGGTGATCGACACCACCCGGACCCAGAGCTTGACCTGGCGCAGGCGATCGCGGCCCCCCGACGACGGTTTCGTCGCGGGCTTCTTCGCGGGCTTCTTCTCGTCGTCTTTCGCCACGGGTCGTGCGGGACGCTACCCCAACTGGGGGCGGTCCCCAAGCGGGATTTCTCGTGAAAGGTCGGATAGCTTGCTAGCTTGCCCGCGTGACCCCGGGGGAGACACCCGACGCCCCGAAGGCGCCCGAGACGGCCGCGACCGGCGACGGTGACGCGGCGCGCGACCTCGGGAAGATGGGGTACGCCCAGGAGCTCTTCCGGGCGATGGGCGGCTTCTCGAGCTTCGCCGTCAGCTTCTCGATCATCAGCGTCCTCACCGGGATCACCACGACCTACACGAAGGGCCTCGCCGGCGGCGGGCCCGCCGGCCTCGGGCTCGGCTGGCCGCTCGTCGCCGTCGGGACGCTCGTGGTCGCCCTCGCGATGGCGGAGCTCGCGAGCGCCTTCCCCACCGCCGGCGCGCTCTACCACTGGAGCGCGCTCTTCGGCGGGCCCGGGTGGGGGTGGCTCACCGCCACCACGAACCTCGTCGGCCAGTGCGCGGTCGTCGCCGCGATCGACCTCGGCTGCGCGCGCGAGATCGTCGCCGTGCTCGGGCTCGGCCACCCCGCGGCCCCGATCGCCGTCTACGCGCTCGTCCTCGCGAGCCACGCCGCGATCAACGTGCTGTCGGTGAGGCTCGTCGCGTGGCTCAACGACCTGTCGGCGACGGTCCACGTCGTCGGCGTCGTCGTCCTCACCGCGCTCCTCGTGGCGCTCGCGCGCAAGCACCCGGTGGCGTACCTCGCCGACACGAGCTTCACCACCCAGCCGAGCTACCCGCTCGGCTTCATGAACGCGCTCATCCTCGGCATGTACACGTTCACCGGGTACGACGCCTCGGCGCACCTGTCGGAGGAGACCCACGACCCGGCGAGGCGCGCGCCGATCGGCATCCTCAGCGCGGTGGGCGTGAGCGCGATCGCCGGCTACGCGTACCTCGTCGGCCTCACCCTCGCCGTCGGGTCGCTGCCCGACCTCGCCAAGGACGAGCACGCCCCCCTCGCGATCCTCCAAGAGGGGCTCGGCCCTCGGGCCGGCCGCTGGGGGATGGGCCTCGCGATCTTCGCGATGTGGTTCTGCGGCCTGTCGAGCGTGACCAGCGCCTCTCGCACCCTCTACGCCTTCGCCCGCGACGACGGTCTCCCGGGCTCGCGCGCCCTCAAGCGCGTCCACCCCCGGCTGAAGACCCCGCACGTCGCGATCGGCGTCGCGTTCGTCGCCGCGCTCGCGCTCGTCGTGGGCACGTCGAGGCTCGAGGCGTCGTTCTTCGACGCGATGGTGTCGATGGCGACGATGGGCCTCTACGTGAGCTACGCCCTGCCGATCGGGCTCGGCCTCGTGGCGCGCGCCCGCGGCCGCCTGCGACGCCGCGGCCCCTTCTCGCTCGGCAGGCTCACCCAGCCCGTCGCCGCGCTCGCGGTGGGGTGGAGCGCCTTCGTCCTCGTCGCGTGCTCGCTGCCCCCCGAGGTGCTCCCCTCGCGGCTCTTCGCGGGGATGCTCGTCGCCCTCGGCGTCGTCTACTTCGCCTTCGTGCGCCGGCGCTTCAAGGGCCCGGCGATCACGCTCGAGGCCATCGAGCGCGACCCCTGAGCCTTCAGGGCACCTGCACGAAGAACGCGACGTGGCCGTGCGGCGACTCCGCGATGTCGGCGCACTGCTCGTTGAAGTGGAAGCGCACGGTCCAGCGGCCGGGCTGGTCGAAGCGGATGGGCCCCGCGGCGTAGACCCCGGGCGACTTCTCGGACGAAGTCTGGCTGGTGTTCGGCGCCGGGTGGGTGTCGTTCAAGAACACCTCCAGCCGCACCGGCGCGCCGCGCACCGGCCCGCCGCCGTCCTTCGCCGTCAGCGTCACCTCGAAGCTCACGTCGCGGCCTTGGGCGACCGCGCTCGAGGTCCACTTGACCCGGTACTTGCAGTCGTCGTCGTCGGCCTCGGCGTTGAACCGCGTGTTGGGGTCGACCGGCGTGTCGCCGTGCAGCGGAGCCACGAACGACTTGCTGCCGAGCGTGCTCCCGTCGGCGCCGGCGTCGGCTCCCGCCGCGGCGCACAGGCCCGCGTTCACCTTGACGACCTTCGAGCCGCAGTGCGCGTCGAGCGCGCCCGCGACCGCGCCGGGTGGGCCGCTCGGCTCGTCGTGGCTGTGGCAGGAGAACACGAGCGCGGCGGCGGCGAGGCACGCCGCGAGGAGGCCGAAGCCGACGATACGCATCGGGTTCATCGTACTCCAGACGGCGCGCCCGAGCCCATGGCGCCGACAAAAAACGGGAAGGCCAGGCGCCCCGCGGGCGCCCGGCCTTCGATCGTGGTGCCTCGAGGAGCCCGCGCTCAGCGGCGCGGGGGCTGGGCGAAGCGGGGATCCGAGCCCGGGAACGGGTTCGCGCTGTCGCGGAGGCGGAGGTCGCGCTCGTTGATCACGCTGTCGCCGCGCTCGGTGAAGAACGCGACGCCGATGACGCCGACGTTGCGGGCGTTGCCGGTCTGGGCCGCGTACGAGTCGCCGATGGCGCCGAAGCGGAACGCGGCGACGCTGGAGCTGCTCTGGCGGAAGCCGTCGATCTCGAGGGTCGCGAAGGGCATGAGGACGTAGCCGCGGTGGTCGAGGCTGCCGGCCTTGCCGTTGATGACGTCGAGGCCGTCGACCGTGCCCACCGCCTCGAAGCGGTGGCTCGTGCGGTTCTCGAGGACGATGCTGTAGCGCTCCCCGGCGCGCCCGATGACGAACGTGCGCTCGCCGACGCGCAGCGCCTCGAATGGGTCGCCCGACGTGTCGCGGATCGAGACGGTGATGGCGCCGCCGCCGGCGTCGACGTCGCGGGTGCGCGGGCCGCGCGCGGCGTGCATGTTCGCGAGCGCATCCACTCCCTGCCGATCGTTGTAGTGCAGGGTGACGACCGCGAACGGGCGGCTCGCGTCGGAGCGGACGAAGGTGACGTCGTGGATACGGCTCGTGCGCGACTCACCCCACTCGGTGCCGAGGCCCTGGCGCCCGGCGGGCTCCTTCTCGGCGCGGCGATCGCGGGGCGCGGTGGGCGCCGCCTCGACCTGCGCCGTGCCCGGCGAAGGCGAAGGCGCGGCCGGCCGAGCCGCGGCGCCGCCGCCGACGTCGGCGCTCGCCACCGACTCGGTGGGGTAGGCCTGCGACTTGGCGTACCCGCCGCCCGAGTAGGACGGGGCCGGAGGCGAGTTGGGCGCCCTCTTGTCGCCGCCACAACCCGCGAGCACCGCGACCGTCGCGCACGCCGTCAGAAAGAGCCCCATTCGCTTCGTCATCATCACGAGTCCTCCTTGTGGGCGACGCCGCTCCGTCGCCGTGTCGCATCCGAGAACGAGGCCCCCACCCCGCCCTTACAGGTTCGCGGATCGTTTTCCGCCGAGGCGGCCTTTTTCGCGGCGCCGGTGTGGACGCGGCGCCCACATGGCCCCCTGACCGAGATAAACCCATGCTTTTGTTGTTTTATCTCCGCCGAGCCCGGGCGCACGGCCATGGGGCGCGGGCGCTCGACCGCGGGCGACGGCGCCGCCGGCTCAAACTCCGGGGAGCCGGAGCAGGATCCAGAGCTGGTACGCGAACAGGAGGAGGGCGCCGATCCACGTGAGGCGGATGCAGTCTCTGGCCTCCACCCGCCGTGTGCGGTGGGCGTGTTTGTAGACCGCGAGCTGGATGAGCGGGGCGACCACCATCACCACCCCCCTCCACGGTACGAGGCCGAGCGCGTACGAGCCGACGAGCGACACGCAGGCGAACGCGATGAGCGCGTCGACGATGCGGACCGCGACCGCCGCGCCGTGCACGGCGGGATAGGTGGGGATCCCGAAGGCGCGGTCGCCCTCGGCGTCGCGCAGATCGTAGAGGACCTCGTACGAGATCTCGAAGGGGAAGAAGAAGGCGGCGAGGGCGGCCACGGTGACCCAGCCGACCCCGGGCGCGAAGCCGCCCCACCCCATGAGGCACAAGGGGTACGCGAACACGCTGAGCATGAAGAGGACGCCCGACATCGTGTTCTTGAAGAAGTACGTCTCCTTGAACCGACGGCGCCCGGGCAGGATCCTGTAGTTGTACGCGAGGCCGATGAGGTGGAACGCGACGCGCAGCGGCTGCATCGAGCGCGGCAGGACGAAGAAGCCCACGACCATCGACCCCACGAGCACCGCGAACGAGAGCACGGTGAGCGCGCGCGCGTGGCGCTCGACGAAGCCGACCCCGCGGATGCCGTTCTGCTTGTCCTCGGCGACGTCGGCCACGCGGTTCGTGAGGTTCACGAAGAACCAGTCGAACGCGGCGAAGACGGGGGCCGCCCACAGGTAGCGCCCGGAGAAGATCCAGCCGAAGGTCAGCGACGCGAGCGAGGCGATCGCGACGATGTGCAGGCGGCTCACCGACGCGAAGAGCGCGATCGGCGACGCGTCGGCGCGGGGCGGCGCCGCCCCCTCCCCCGGACCCCCGCGATGCGCGTCGACGTCGGCCGCCACGCCTCCCTCGTAGCACGAAGCCCGGGCGGCGGCACGGCGGCGCCTCCCCTCAGGCGAGCGTGACGAGCACCGCCTTGAGGTGGCACGCCCCACCAATCGGGTACGGATAGTCCGGGGGCTCGGGCAGGTCCTTCAGCTGGGCGAGGTCGCGCTTCTCGCCGCGGACCGCGCCGAGCAGGGTGTGGCGGAAGCGGGTGAGCGAGATCTTGCGGTGGTTCGTGCACGCGAGGAGCCGGCCGCGGGGGCCGAGCAGGCGCAGCGCCTGGGCCGCGAGCTCGCCGTAGTCGCTGTCGGCGACGAAGCGGGTCTTCTTGGTCGTCGCGTAGCTCGGCGGATCGAGCACGACGAGGTCGAAGCTCCCCGGGCGCTGGCGCTTCATCCACGCGAAGACGTCCTCGCACACCATCTCGTGCCGCGCCTCGTCGTGGCCGGGCATCGCGAGGGCGAGGTTCTCGCGGCCGCGCGCCAGCGCGCCCGCCGACGCGTCGACGCTGACCGTCCGCGCCGCGCCCCCGAGGGCGGCCGCGACCGAGAAGCCGCACGTGTACGAGAAGAGGTTCGCGACCCGCAGGCCGTCCGCGAGCGAGCGCACGAGGCGCCGGTTCTTGCGCTGGTCGAGGAAGATGCCGGTCGAGAGGCCGTCGCCGAGGCGCACGAGGTACGGCACGCCCTCCTCGCGGACGACGAGCGGGTCGGGCGCGTCCGCGCCGCGGACGGCGTGCGGCGGCGCGAGATCGGCGGCGCGCGCGTCGACGATGACGTTCGCCTGCTTGGGGCGCGTCTTCAGGTAGACCCCGTCGAAGCCGAGCGCGTGCACGGCGTCGAGGAGGCCCTCGCGGACGCCGGGCTCCGCGAACGGCCCGCCCTCGCCGTAGAGCTGGACGACGGCGTGGTCGCCGTACACGTCGATCGCGACCCCCGGGATCCCGTCACCGGCCTCGTTGACGAGGCGGAACGCCGTCGTCGCCTCGCTCGTGGCGAGGCCGTAGCGGGACTCGACGGCCGACGCGAGGGTGCGCGCGAGCGCGTCGGGGTCGGACAGCACGCGGTCGCCGAGGTCGCCGCTCTCGACGAAGCCGAGGAGCTCGGGCGGCGGAGGGGCGCGGAAGGTCGTGCGCGCGCCGGTGCCGGGGTGCGTCAACGCGAGGCTCTCGGCGTGGAGCATGAGCCGCGGGGCCGGCGCGCCTCCGTAGATCGGGTCGCCGGCGATCGGCGCGCCGTGATGGGCGAGCTGCACGCGGGCCTGGTGCATCCGTCCCGTCTCGAGCGAGAGCTCGACGAGCGCCCGATCGCTCCGGCGCTCGACGACGCGCGCGCGCGTGATCGCCTCCTGCGCGCCGCGCTGCGCGCGCCCGACGACCTCGGCGCGCCCCTGGCGAGCGACGACCAGATCCTTCATGATCTTCGGCACTTCCCGGCCCGTGACCGCCGCGAGGTAGCGCTTCTCCACGCCCCGGCCCTCGAACTGCCGCGCGATGGCGGGGTTCGCGCTCTTGCGCCGCGTGAAGAGGATCACGCCGCTCGTGTCGCGATCGAGCCGCTGGTGCACGCCGAGGTACGGCGAGGCCTCACCCCGCCGAACGAGCATCGCGCGGAGCCGCGAGACCAGATCGTCGGTCGCGCCCTCCTCCGACGCCTGGGACGGGACGAACGCCGGCTTGTCGACGACGAGGAGGTCGTCGTCCTCGTGAATGACGCGGTGCTCCGGGAACGGATGGTCGACGAGCCGCTGCCTCATTGAAAAACTTTGACCTTCCGCTTGCCTAGACGCGGCTTTGCGTTCAAATGTGAAGTTGGCTTGTGTGACGTTCGTGTGACGAATCGATGGCGCTTCTGCAGCTGAGCTCGGACTACCCGGAAGGGGTCGACTCCGTTCGGGTGACCCCCGCGGCGGCGGTCCGGGTGGGGGTCCACGACGCGTCGCGCGTCGAGTGGAGCGTGTCGGTTCCGCTGCCCGAGGGCAAGCCGCTCAAGTACACCATCCGCGTCGAGCTGCGCATTCCGAACAACACGTTCGTGCAGCACGCGCCGTGGGGGCAGCTCCAGTCGTTCACCCGCCTCGACGGCCCCGCGATGTCGGCGGTGCGCGACGACGAGGTGTCGATCGACGCGCTCCGCCGCGGCGCGGTCGCGTTCGCGACGCGCCTCGGTCGCGCGTCCGACGGCTTCGGGCGCCACTGCCGCCTCGCGGCGTCGCTCTTCAGCGCGACGCCCGATCTCGACCTCGCCGAGACGCTCCTCGTGTGGCTCACCGCGGCCGAGCGGATGGTGGCCGAGGCGCGCGAGCGCGTCGCGCGCCCGCGCGACGGCGACGCCGACGAGGTCCGCCGCGAGCGCGAGCTCGTCGACGAATACGTGAGCGTCCGGCTGCTCGAGCTCCTCGCCGGCGCCGAGCGGGCGCTGCTCGGCGCGACCGAGTCGCGCTCGGCGCACAAGGAGGCGATCTGCGCGGCCTCGGCGGTCGTCGAGGCGCGCGTCGCCGACATGCTCGAGCGCGAGATCCGGCACCGCGAGGCGCGCGGCTACATCAAGGCCGACCCGACGTCCCCGAGCGATCTCGAGGGCTACCTCGATCGCGCGAGCCGGCTGAAGAAGCACTTCCAGGAGGTGCTCTTCCTCGAGGCGGAGACGGTGCAGCTCGCCGACCGCGTCCACCACTGGGTCGCGGCGTTCGTCGCCGTCGTGGCCTCGACCTGGGCGTTCGCGTGGCAGATCGCCCTCATGAACCAGCAGCCCACCGCCGGCACTCGCCTCGGCTCCGGCATCGTCGCCCTCGCGATCATCGCCGGCGTCGTCTACGCCGCGAAGGACCGCATCAAGGAGGCGGGGCGCCAGTGGCTGAGCGGCAAGGTGCTCCACCGCGTCTACGGCGCCCAGCGCCTCGCGCGCTTCCGGGCGCCCGCGCGGCGGCTCCCCGGTCGCGACGTCATCGTCACCGCCCGCGAGCTCTTCGACCAGACGCTCGAGGAGGAGGCCGATCCGCTGAACCCGGTCATCGGCGCGACGATGCCGGTCACCGTCATCCGCTACGAGCACCGCGGGGAGGTGTCGCCGCAGCCCAAGCTCAGCGCGGCCGGCGTCCGGCGGATCAAGCACGTGTTCCGCTACGATCTGTCTCCCCTCTTCGCCCGCCTCGACGACGCGGTGAAGCCGATCCCGGTGCTCGACGAAGCGAAGAAGGTCCGCTTCATCGACGCCCCGCGCTGCTACCGGCTGCCGATCGAGGTCGAGGTCGAGACCGAGGGTGCGACCTCCAAGGAGATCGCCACCCTCGTCCTCCACAAGCGAGGCCTCGACCGCATCGAGAAGGACGAGGCGAGCGATCCGCGGCTCGCCGAGCACGACCTCGATCCTGACCCGCCGTGAGGCCGCGCCCTCGCGTTCACATCGACAGGCCGCCGTCGACGTCGATCGTGCGCCCGTTGAAGTAGTCGCACTCGAGGCAGAACTTCACCGCGAGCCAGATGTCCTCGGGCACGCCGATGCGCGCGACCGGGATCGCGGCGACGAGCGCGTCGCGCGCCTTCTGGTTCATCCCCTGCGTCATCGGGGTCTCGATCATCCCCGGCGCGACCGCGGTCACGCGGACGCCGAACGGCGCGAACTCCTTGGACCAGGTGACGGTGTTCGCCGCGAGCGCGCTCTTGGCGGCGGTGTAGTTGGACTGCCCGCGGTTTCCGTGACGGGCGATGCTCGAGATGTTGACGATCACGCCGGGCTTCTGCCCCGACTCCACCATCTTCGCCACCACGTCGCGCGCGAGGAGCGTCGCCCCGGTGAGGTTGATGCCGATGACCGTGTCCCACTGCTCCTTCGAGAGCTTCTTCACCGCGCCGGTCTCTTTGTCCTTCTTCACGAGGAGCCCGTCGCGGAGCACCCCCGCGTTGTTGACGAGGCCGTTCAGGCCGCCCATCTCGCGCGCCGCCCACTCCACGAACGCGCCCACGTCCGCCTCGTCGGAGACGTCGAGCTTCTTCGCGAACAGCTTGCCGGGCTTGCCCTTCGCCGCCTCGGTGGTCTCGGCGAGGCCGGCCTCGTTCACGTCGCCGATCGCCACCTTCGCCCCGGCCTCGACGAGGCGGAGCGCGAAGTGGCGGCCCATGCCCTGGGCGCCGCCGGAGACGATGATCTTGAGGTCTTCGAGCTTCATGAGGTTCTCCTTCGCTGCGGCGCTACCCTACCACCACCGCGCGCGGGCGGGAGGCGCGTCCCCGGGGCGAAGTTGGCCCACGCGCGCGTTTCGTGGCCGAATGACGGGGAGCGCCCGATGACGACCTCCTGGCCGAGCTGGCTGCCGCTCCTCCCCGCCTGGCTCGAGCCGACGGCGAGCCGCGCGTCCCACCTCGCCGGCGCCTGGGCCCGGTTCGCCCTCGGCTGGCTCGAGCACCACTCCGGGGTGCCCGCGATCGTGCTCGCGGCCGTGCTGCTCGTGGTCGGCTGGCGGCTCGCGAAGAAGGTCGCGCGGTTCGTGGTCGAGGTCGTCGTCGTGCTCGTGGTCCTCGTCGCGCTCACCCAGCTCGGGGTGCTGCGCTTCTGACGGCGCGGCTCAGGGGTCGACGCGCTCGTAGATCCAGACCTCTTGCCCGGTGCTCGCGTGCAGGTCGAGCCGGGGGAAGATCTTGCTCGTCCACCGCGCCTTGTACGCCTCGCGGTAGCCGCGCTGGCCCGCGACGAGCCCGCGGAAGAAGCTCGAGCCGTCGGCCTCGGCCCCCGTCGACTTCTGGGTCGGGGGCAAGACGCGCCCGGGCTCCATGTGCTGCTCGGGGTCGAGCAAGTATCGCCACACCCACCCCTGCGACACGACGATGAACCGCGGCCGACGCGCGGCGACGTTGCCGTAGGCGTCCTGCACCTCGGTCACCGCCGGCAGCGGGTTGCGCTTGTCGGCGGGCCCGGGCCCCACCCGCACCACCTTCGTCTTCGCCGGGAAACGTGGAAGATACACGTTGAGGGCGTAGGTCTCGACGACGTCGCCCGCGCGCGCGTGCTCCTCGAGCCAGGCCTCGGCCTCGTAGCGGGGGTCGAGCACGAGCGCGGCGTCGATGGACACGGCGTCGAAGAGCGCGCGCGCGAACGCGAGCGCGAGCGCGCCGCGGGCGAGGAGCCTCGGCAGCCGGGCGCGGATCGACCACGCGGAGGCGACGGCGACGCCCACGTAGACCGCGAAGAAGACGTGCTGCGGCAGCGCGAAGCGGTGGTCGGTGCGGCGCGCGATGCAGTTGAAGCACGCCGTGAACGAAAGCGCGAAGAGGAGCGGCAAGAGCGCGCCCACCACCCGCCCCGCCCCGCCCGACGGGCCCTCGGCCGGCGCCGGCACGGCGTCCCCCGACGCGCCCTCGCCCCGGAACGCGAGCCGCGCCGCGGCCGCGACGCCGAGCGCGCCCACCACCGCGAACGGCATCGGGTAGTAGCGGGTGAAGTTCTTGGCGATGTCGAGGACGACGAGAGAGCGGCCCGTCCAGTCGTTGGTGTAGTGGACGAAGTCCTGGCTCGCGGGGCCGAGCAAGAAGCCGACGCGCGCGCGGAAGCCGGTGGGGTTGAAGATCACGGCGTCGGTGACGAGGAAGAGGAGCGCCGCCATGCCCGTCGCGATCGCGGCCTCGCGCGCGATGCGCCGCGCGTTCTTCCGCGCCCAGCCGTCGAAGGTGAAGTAGAGGACCACCGCCACCGGCAGCGCGGCGAGGAAGAGCGCGTAGGCCTGGTCTTTGGTCCCCACCGCGAGGACGCCGAGGAGCGCCGCCGAGCGCAGGCGGCGCGGCTCGCGGCGGCACAGGGCCCGGACGAGCGCGAGCAGCATGAGCGTGCCGAAGAACAGGTACGGCACGTCGAGGTTCGTCGTGTGCGCGTAGTAGACGAGCGACGCGTTGACCGCCGCGCACGCCGCGGCCGCCGTGCGCGCGCGCCGCCCCGCGATCTCCTCGGCGATCTTCCCGATCGCCCACACCACGGTGACGGCCATCGCGAGCGTGACCGCGCGCGAGATCATCGCGATGCCGGTCATCGTCGGCACCTGGATGAACTGCTGGATCAGATCCGGCGGGCGCAGCGACGGCGCCCGCGCGAGGGCGACGACGGTGACCGGCGCGGTCGCGAGCGCGAGGATGACGAGCTGAACGGGCGGATAGGTGTAGTAGTGGCCGGGGGTGAACGTCTCGGCCAGCCCGGGGAGAAAATCCCTTGGAGATACGCCGTCGTTGTCCCATCCGTCGGAGGCGGGCATGCCCCAGCTCAGGCCCACCACGCCGAGGACCCCGAACGCCACGAGCACCCACGCGAACGGCGACACGAGGGCCTCCGACAGCCCCCGGCGGAGGCGCCGACCCACCCTCCCCAGCCGCCC
>JAEUKG010001063.1 GCA_016794325.1 Myxococcales bacterium
GCTGGGAGCGCGACCGCCCCCTCCTCCTCGTGGCCCAGGGCGCCCGCGACGCGCGCGAGCGCGCGGCCTGGCTCGCGCTCGCGCGCTGACGGCCGCTATCCACGGCCCGCCGGGCCCCGACGCCGCGCGCGTCCGGCCCGCGTCGGAAAACCGCGCCCACCCCTGCGCGTGCCGGGCCGGTCGCCCAGGCCAGCCCAGCCGCTCCGCGAGCGGCGCGCATTCGCTGCGCTTGCAAAGGCCCCCGCCGTTCGTCGATGATGGATTCATGACCCCCACCTCTCGTGTTGCCATTGCAGCAGCTTTCGTCTCCGCCCTTGTCGTGGCCTGCGGGCCGGACAAGCCCGCGAACGACGGTTCGTCGTCGTCGGGCTCCTCGGGTGGTTCGTCGGGCGGATCGTCGGGCGGCTCGTCCGGCGGGTCTTCGTCGGGCGGCAAGTCGGGCGGAGCCAGCTGGTCGTTCGACTCCATGAACGGCGCCGGAAAGTGCACCGTGACCTCGGGCAAGGTCGTCCTCGTCGACATCTGGGCGACGTGGTGCGAGCCCTGCAAGAAGTCCTTCCCCAAGCTCCAGGAGCTCTACGTCAAGTACAAGGCGAGCGGCCTCGAGATCGTCGCCCTCTCGGCCGACGACGAGGACAGCAAGGGGAAGATCCCCGAGTTCGCCAAGACGTACGGCGCGAAGTTCCCGGTGTGCTGGGACGACAAGAAGGACGTCATCAAGAAGTACGACCCGAAGACGATGCCGAGCTCGTACATCCTCGACAAGACCGGCAAGGTCCGCTTCACCCACACCGGCTATCACGACGGTGAGGAGGCGGAGCTCGAGAAGGAGATCAAGAGCCTCCTCTGATCTCGAGCATGTCTCGAGGGGGTAAGGCGGTCGCCAGCGCTTCGGTCGCACTCGCGATTGGCGCTGGCGTCGCCATTTTGTCGGCGTCGTGCGGCGGCGACGACGCCGCGCCCGCGCCGCCCGTCGACGCGGGCGCAGGAGACGCGACGCTCCCGGGCTTCGACGGCGGCGGCGGCGGCGAGGCCGGCGCCGACGCGGGGAGCGACGCGCCCCCGCTCACGACGCCGCCGGTCGGGGCGCCCATCGTCGGCCTCGAGCTCTTCGGCGGATACGCCGATCCCCGCGAGCTCCCTCCGCCGGTGAGCACCTCGGGGTGGGAGGACAGCTCGTTCATCTCGCCCGACGGCACGACGCTCTATTTCGGGTACGCGCGCTTCAACTTCACCGCCCTCACCCGCGGCGAGCTCGTCGTGGACGGCCCCGATCGGCCTGGCCACGCGGGCGCCGGCTTCGACGTCTACGAGGCGCGCATCACCGCGAGCGGCTGGGACGTGCTGCGCTCGACGATGAACACCGCCGGCGACGTGTCGGAGGCGGCGATGGCCGTCGACCGGGCGCAGAAGAACATGTTCTTCATCCGCTTCGAGGGGTCGCTCGGCGACATCTACGCGACCGCGCGCCAGCCGAGCGGCGCGTGGGGCGCGCCGACGAAGCTCCCCTCGCCGGTCAACACGCCGTGCGTCGAAGACAACGTGCACGTCACCCCCGACGGCAAGCAGATGTTCTTCGACTCGAACCGCACCGACGCCGCGGGGTCGGCCTGCAACACCCCCGAGTCGAACCGCGACATCTGGACGAGCACCTGGGACGGCGCGGCCTGGAGCGCCCCGGCGCGCGTCACCGGCGGCCCCACCGAGACCGCGGTGCGCTGGCAGCCGTTCACGAACACCGACGGCTCGGTCCTCATGTGGAGCGGCTACGACGCGGCCGAGTGCCCCTCCGGGTCGTGCATCTACCAGGCGACCCGCGAGGGCCCGGCGAAATACGGCCCGCGGTCGATGGTCGCCCGCGCCGCGCCCGCCGACGGGTCGAAGATCGGCCAGGCCTTCGCCATCGGCGAGGTGTCGACGCCCGAAGACGGCAAATATTTGTATTTTACATTCATCAAGGTGGCGCCGCCGCGCGACGCCGGCGCCTCCGACGCCGGGCCGGTGATCGAGGGCAACGTCAGCCTCGGGGTGGCGAGGCGCCCGTGACGGCGCGCCGCGGCGGCGTCGCGATCGTCGCCCTCGCGATCGCGGGCGTGGTCGCGGCCTGCGGGAGCAAGGAGCCGACCCACACCCCGAAGGGCGGGCCCATCTCGTGCCGGGCCGACGCCGAGTGCGCGCTCATGAACCGCACCTGCTGCGCGTGCTGCGCCTCGAGCCCGAGCGCGATCCCGGTGGTCGAGCGCGAGCGCGAAGAGGCCCGCTGCGCGCGCACGAGCTGCCAGGCTTGCCCGCCCGGCATCGACTGCCCGAGCGTGGCCTCGATGGGCGACTTCGTCGCGCGCTGCGTCGACGGCACGTGCAAGGCCGTCCCCCGCTGAGGCCGCGCCGAGCGGGCGGCCGCGCCGGCGGCGACCTCGTCAGGCCCCGGCGGCGTCGCGGCGCGACGTCGCCCGGACCGAGCGACTGACGCGACGCGCGATCTGGACGAACGCGCGCACCTTGGGGGAGCGCCGGCCCTCGCGCGGGTAGCAGGCGAAGAATCCGGACAGCTCCGGAGCCCACGACGAGAGCACCACCTCGAGCGCGCCCGACGCGACGCCAGCCGCGGCCGACGGCTCGAGCACGTACGCGAGCCCTCGGCCGTCGGCGGCGGCGTCGATCATGAGCGACGTGTCGTCGGTCACGAAGGGCCCCAGCGTGCCAATCTCCATCGACTCCTTGCCGCGCTCGAGCTCCCAGTCGTAGAGCACGCCCGTGGACGGGAAGCGGAAGCCGATGCAGGCGTGCGCGGCGAGATCGCGCGGGTGTTTGGGGCGGCCGCGCCGCGCGAGGTACTCGGGAGAGCCGACGACGACCGCGCGGAAGGGCGGCGTGATGCGGACGGCGACGTACTCGCGGGGGACGACGTCCGACATGCGCAGGCCGAGGTCGTAGCGCTCGGTGACGAGATCGACCACGCGGTCGTCGACGCTCACCTCGACCTCGAGCTCTGGGTGCTCGCGGTGCAGCGCGGCGAGCGCCGGCCTCACGATGGGGTCGAGGGTGACGTGGGGCGCCGTGATCCGGAGCCGGCCCGCGACGCGCGCCCCGCTCTCGGCCGCGGCGACGAGGGCGTCGTCGAGATCGGTGAGGGCGCGAGCCGCGCGCCGGGCGAGCTCGGCCCCGACCTCGGTGGGCCGCAGCGACGACGTCGTGCGCACGAGGAGCGGCACCCCGACCCGCGCCTCGAGCGCCCGCACCGCTTGGCTCACCGCCGAGGGCGAGACGCCGAGGGAGCGCGCCGCGGCCGAGAGGCTCTGGCGCTCCACGACGCGGGCGAAGACGGTGAGCGAGCGCAGGGGGAGGTCCTTCACCCCGTGAAGCATAGCTTCAAAGGCTTTGAAGCCACTTGTGTCTTCCGCGCCGCCGGCACCGGGCGCATGCTCCCGGGCCATGAGCCAAGTCATCGACTCCCTCGCGACCTACTCCCTGCTCGGCCGGAGCGGCCTGCGCGTCAGCCCGCTGTGCCTCGGCACCATGACCTTCGGCACCGAGTGGGGCTGGGGCGCGCCCAAAGAGACGGCGTTCGCGCTCCTCGACCGCTTCTTCGAGGCCGGCGGCAACTTCGTCGACACCGCGGACGGCTACACCGGCGGCACGAGCGAGAGCTTCATCGGCGAGTGGATGGCGGAGCGCAAGGCGCGCGACCGCGCCGTGGTCGCGACCAAGTTCACCTTCGCCGCCGCCCCCGGCGATCCCAACTCCGGCGGCAACGGCCGCAAGAACGTCCACCGCGCGCTCGAGTCGTCGCTCCGGCGCCTGCGCACCGACTACGTCGATCTCTACTGGCTGCACGCGTGGGACGGCGTCACCCCGGTCGAGGAGGTGGTGTCGACCCTCGGCGATCTCGTGCGCGCGGGGAAGATCCGGCACTGGGGCCTCTCGGACGTGCCCGCGTGGTACTTCGCGCGCGCGCAGTCGCTCGCCGACATGCGCGGCGTCGACCGCGCGGTGGCGCTGCAGCTCGAGTACTCGCTGGTGGAGCGCAACATCGAGCGGGAGCACGTGCCGGCGGCGCTCGAGCTCGGCGCGGGCCTCTGCCCGTGGAGCCCGCTCGCGAGCGGCCTGCTCTCCGGCAAGTACACGCGCGAGGGCGTGAAGGCCAAGGGCGACGGCCGGCTTCAGGCGCTCCAGGCGAGCGCGAACCCCGCGTTCACGAAGCTCTTCACCGAGCGCAACTGGGCGATCGTCGACAAGCTCGTCGACGTCGCGAAGCGCCTCGACCGGCGGCCGGCCGAGGTCGCGCTCGCGTGGGTGGCGCGGCGGCCCGGCGTCACGTCGACGATCCTCGGCGCGACCAAGCTGCCGCAGCTCGAGGAGAACCTCCGCGCGCTCGAGGCCCCGCTGCCCGCGGACGCGGCCGCCGAGCTCGACGCGGTGGGCCAGCCGGAGCTCGTGCACCCGTACCTGTTCTTCCAGCCCGCGATGCGGGGGATGATCACCGGCGGCACCAAGGTGCTCGCCGAGCCGGCGTGGTTCCGCGGCTGAGCGACCGGCTCGCGCAGCCGATCGCGCCCGGCGCGCGCGCGAGGCAGATCCTGACCAGCGGAGCGTCGGGCGTCACGGCTCGGGCGGCGCCGCGCCCCAGCACACGGGGGGACCGCCGGCGCGCGCGGCGCAGGTGCGGTTCGCTCCGGCCGTGAGCGCGATCGCGTCGTGGACGTGCCCGACCGGGACCGGGGTCGGGCGCGCCAGCGTCGTCCCGTCGCCGAGCTGCGCGGCCTGGTTGCCACCCCAGCAGACGACCGCGCCGGTTCGACGCAGGGCGCAGGTGTGATCGTCGCCCGCGGCGAGCGCGGTCGCGTCCGTCAGGCCCGCCACGAGGACCGCGTCGTCGCTCGACCGCCACCCGCCCTCGCCGAGCTGGCCGCGATCGCCGCTGCCCCAACACTTCACCGTGCCCGACGCCTCGAGGGCGCAGGCGTGGCCGCCGCGCGCGACGACCTCGACCGCGCGCTCGACGCCGGCGACCACCGTGACCGCGTCGGGCGGGACCGCGCCGACCGTCACGTGGGACGGCTGGAGGACGCAGGCGACGCGTCCATCGCGCCGGATCGCGCAGAGGCGCTCGCCGTCGAGCGCGACGCGCGCGGCCTCGGGCAGGCCGCTCACCGCGATCGCCGCGCAGAGATCCCCGCGCGGGCGCCCTGGGTCGAGCTCCTCACGGGGACGCCAGCAAGCGACGCGGCCGGCCTTCGTCACGGCGCAGCTCGTCCCCGGGGTCGCCTCGCCTCTCCTCTCGCCCACCGCGACCGCGATCGCGTCGCGGAGCCCCCTCACGGGATCGGCGCGCATCGCGTTCTTGGCGTCGTGGCACCGCGAGTCCTCGTCGCGGTAGGGGGCGAAGCACGACGCGGCTCCCGACGCGTGGAGGGCGCAGATCTCGTGGCCGCCGGCGATGGCGACGGCGGGCGGAGCCGCGATCCGGAGCGGGGCGGCGCCCTCGGGCGCGCTCTCCTCGCTCTTGGACCTCCAGCACACGATGCCCGCGGGCGTGAGCGCGCACGTGAGGAGCGGGCTCGTCGCGATCGCGGTCGCGCCCGGCGCGCCGGTGAGGGTGGAGGGGGCCGAGGCGGGCGGGCTCGGCGGCAGCGCGCCGAAGCACTCGACCTGATCCGCGCGCGCGCACGCCCGATCGCCGTGATGCACCACCAGGCTCGCGCTCGGGATCGGCCGCGGAGGGCGCCGCGCGTTCGCCCCCTCGCCGGCGAGGGGGGCGCCCCAGCAGAGCCACTCGCCGCTCGCGCGGCGCGCGCACACCTCACGGTCGGAGGTCGAGACGTCGACGACGTCGTCGACGAGCGGCCCCGACGTCGGCGCGGAGGTCTGGGGGGTCGCGTCGAGCGCTCCGACGCAGACCACGCGGGCCGCGCGGGTCACCGCGCAGAGGTGGCCTCGAGCGACGGCGATCCGGAGCACGTCCTCGAGCTTCGGCGTGTCCCGAGCCGGGCGGCCCTCGCCCCAGCACACGATCCGGCCGCCCACGACGGCGCAGGACCTCGAGCCGGCCGCGGCGAGATCGGTCGCGCCCGCGGCCCCGGCGATCTCGCGGAGCCCCGCGACGGGCCCGCCCCAGCACACGACCGCGCCCGTCTCGAGGAGCGCGCAGGACTCGTCGGAGCGCGCCGCGATCCGCACCGCGCCGCGGACTCCGGCCACGCGCGACGCCGCCCGCCGCACGCGGAGGGTTCCGTCGCCGAGCACGGCGTCGTGCTCGTTCTTCCCCCAGCAGTAGACCTCTCCCGCGCGCGTGAGCGCGCAGGTGTGGCTCGGACCCGCCGTGAGGGCGGCCGCCGGCGGCAGGCCGACGACGGCGCGCCGCTCGGCGCGCGCGTCGCTCGTTCCGTCGCCGAGCTCGCCGTAGGGGTTGTCGCCCCAGCAGGCGACGCTCCCGTCGGCTCGCACCTCGCACGCGTGACGAGCCCCGACCGCCACGTCGCGCGGCGCGGGCCCGACGCGCGGAGGGAGCGCCGGAGCCGCCGCGGCCGACGGGCGCGTGAGGGGCGACGGCGCGACCGACCGCGGGTGGGCCTCGCCGCAGGCGCTCGCCCAGAACACCGCGCCGACCAGGCCGACGAGCCCGGCGGCGGGAACCACTCGCGACGCCCCGCCCATGCACACCAGTCATAGCACCGCCGCTGGCCTCGAGGTGGCGTGTCGCGCGGCCCATCGAGCCCCGGTGGGCGCTGAAGGACCCCTCGCTCAGCTCCCGCAGCCGATCGTGCCCGGCGTCCGCGAGAGGCATACGGGCGCGCGGAAGGTGGCGCGGGCGACGCGGCCGGCGGCGTCGCGCGCCTCGAGGCTCCCCTCGACGGCCTCGGCGTCGAGGCGGACGATGGTGACGCTGCCGTCGACCCACCGGGTGTGGGTGGCGAGGTCGTAGCCGCACGCGGGGCGCACGTCGTCGGGCCAGCCGCTGCGGTCGAAGGTGGACTCCTCGAGCATCGAGAACTGCCCGACAGCGCCGTCGCCCCCGAGGACGACGGTATCCTTGATCGGATAGGTGCCGGGACCGGTCACGGCGCGCGCGTAGAGGAGCAGCGTCTTCTGCTCCCCGGGGACGCGGCCGCGGCAGGCGTCGCCCCACGCGGTGAGGGCGACGTCGAGGACGTCGGCGGGCTTCGTCGTGTCGGGCTGCGACCACGCGCGGCGCGCGCCCGCGCCGAGGGGGGCGAACGACAGGCCGGAGGCGGTGACGCTCGCGGAGGCCCCGCCGTCGCCCGCGGCGCCATCGCCAGGGCCGGCGTCGGAGGGAGGTGCGTCGGAGGCGGAGGCGTCGGCGACGGGGCGCGGGGGGTTCGCGTCCGAGGGCGAGCTCGACGAGCTCGAGCACGCGACCTGACAAGCGGCGGCGAAGGCGACGAGGGCGAAGAGGATGGGGCGGCTCATGCGCCGCCGCTCAGCACGGCCCGTGCCACGCCGCGAAGGCGCGCGCGACCGCGGAAACCAAGGGCGCGCCGCGATCGTGGCGGAGCCCGAGGCGCGCGCGCGCCGGCGCGGTGTGCAGCGATCCGCCGGCGCGGTGTGCAAGGACCTGCACGGCGGCGCGCGGGCCAGGCGCCGTGCGAGGGTCGCCGGCGCGGGCTCCGGGCGCGGCGGGGGCCGCGGCGGGGGATATCTCTTCAGGGATAGTCGCGCCAGACGCGCATCGCCTCGCCGTGGGCGTCGAAGGCGCAGTGGGCGGCGCCGGGGACGACCTTCTCGGCGACCGCGAAGCCGAGCTTGCCCCAGCCGGCGATCGCCTTGCGGATGTCGCTCGCGAGGAAGTCCTGGTCGCCGTAGGTGAACGCGAGCGGGCTCTTGGCGCGGGCGGCGGCGTCGCCCATGTCCCAGGCGGGCGGCTGGGCCCCGACCTCGCCGCCGCACATGAGGGCGAAGACGCCGGGCCGCTTGCCGCCCTCGAGCGGGAGCCACTGGGTGGTGAGGAAGATCGAGCCGCCGGAGGAGCCGTAGTAGCGCGCCGAGTCGCGGCGCACGTCGTAGGCCTTCTCGACGGCGTCGAGCGCGGCGGCGAGGGCGCGCGTGTTGTCGGCCGCGGCGTCGGGCTCGCTGGTCGCGCTCGCGCAGTCGTGGGTGGGCTTTTGCCACCAGGCGCAGCCGTTGGGGGCGAGCGCGGAGACGCCGAGGCCGCGCTTGTCTTCGATCCAGGGGACCATGGCCTTGAGGGCGCTGCCGCTCTTGTGGGCGCCCGCGCCATCCCCGTGGAGATAGAGGCCGAGGCGCACGGGCCCGGCGCCCGCGAGCGGAGGGACCACCTTGAGCTCGACGCCGGCGACGGTGACGACGCACGCGGTGTGGCCGCCGCCGACGTCCTCGGTGCGCGCGCAGGTGAGGCCGCCCTTCCCGCCCGACGAGGCGGGCGTGGAGCCAGCGTCGGGGTTCGCGGCGGGGCCGCCGTCGGTGGGCGGGATCGCGCCGGCGTCGGCGGAGGGCGCGGGGGATGCGGGCGGCGGATCGCCGGCGGAGGATGAGCTGCACCCGGGGAGCGCGGCGAGGGTCGCGGCGAGCGCGGCGAGGCCGATGGCGGTGAGGGCGCGGGCGCGGGCGCGCGGGAGCATCGGAATGAGCGTACACGACCCGCTGGAGGACTCCGAGGGGAGGCTTCGCCTTCCCGCTTCGCGCTTCCCGCTTCGCGCTTCCCGCTTCGGACTTCGCACCTTCGGACTTCGCACCTTCGGACTTCGCACTTCGCACTTCGCACTTCGCACTTCGCACTTCGCACTTCGCACTTTCACCTCAGCGCGAAAGGTGAGTCGCGCGTATGCACAATGCATGCATTGGAGCGGGCACGGGCACGGGCACGGGCACGGGCAGGGGCACGGGCGTGGGCGGGGGCGGGGGCGGGGCCGGGGGCAGGGGCAGGGGCAGGCGGTGTGGGCGCTTGGGGCGAAGGGATTGGGGGAGGAGTGGAAGTGGGCGGAGTGGACCGATATCCTTGGTGGGTGCGTGCCTGGATCGTGTGTGTGGTGGCTCTGGCCGGAGCGTGCTCGCAGCCGCCGCCGGTGACGCCGGCGCCGGTGGTCGTGGACGTCGCGCCCAAGGCGTCGAGCCTGCCGGTGGCGAAGAGCGATCCGGTCGCGCCGGAGGTGCCGATCGCTCGCGGGTCGGATCGCGGCGCGGTCGATCCAGCGCCTCCGCGCGGGTGGCAGCGGTGCGCTGGCTTCGTGAACACGGAGGCCGACGACGTCGACGAGGGCTTCCTCGAGGCGTGCCTCGGCGACAAGCTCCGCGTGCGCGTCTTCGATCCCAACGGCAAGCTCGAAGAGGACGTGGCGGTCGAGGGCATCACCGCGAGGTCGTGGCCGCGCTTCGACTACTTCGGGCGCGGCGGCCACTTCGAGCGGCAGACGTCGTGGGGCACCGCCGACGGCGCGACGAGCGCCCTCTTCGGCACCGACGACGGGCGCGACGCCTGCGGCCAGCAAGCCGCCCCGCGCGGAGCCACGCTCGGCAGCGGCTACGCGAGCAAGGCCATCATCGCCCCCGGCGCGACGGGCTACGACGAATACCGCGTGAGCTGCGGAGGCCCAGGGCTGCCCAACCGCACCATCGTCCTCTACCGCTGAGCCCCGACCCCGGCGCCTCCCGTCCGCCTCCCGCGTCCGCGTTCCCGTCCACGTCCCGCGTTCCCGTCCGCGTCCGCGTTCCCGTCCGCGTTCCCGTCCGCGTCCGCCTCCCGCGTCCGCGTTCCCGTCCACGTCCCGCGTTCCCGTCCGCGTTCCCGTCCGCGTACCCGTTCCCGTCCGCGTCGCGTCTCGCGTTCCCCCCTTCAGCGTCCTCAGCGCGTCGACCGCTGCGCGTCTTCCGCCACGAGCTCCTGCCAGGTGAGGCCGCGCTCGAGCGCGTCGACCGCCATGCGGACGCCTTGGTTGTCGCGCGGGTTGAGCCAGAGCATCCGACGGAAGATCGCGCCGGCCTCGCTCTGCAGGTCGAGGCGCCACAGCGTCAAGCCGAGGCCGTGGAGGCAGCGCAAGAACGGCCGGTTGTCGACGAGCCCCCACGGCAACACCCCGTCGAAGCCGGCGCCGAGGCTCACGTCGCCGATGGCAGCGCCGACGGTGTAGTGGAGCCGCGCGCGTGGCAGGTCGCGGTCGAACGCGATCGCGCCGAGCGCCGCGTGCGCGGCGAGCGCGCGGAGGTCGTGCGCGAGGACTCCGAAGAGCGTCTTGCGCGCGGTGCTGGTCTCTCCGCGGGCGAGCTGGTCCATCGCCCGGAGCACGTCGTCGTCTCCCCACTTCGGCATTGGGACGAGGTCCTCCAGCTCGAAGGCGTCGCGAGGCCCGCGCGCCACGATCGGCCGAGCCCAGTCGGGGACCGGCTCGCCGTCGTCGAGGCCGAGCTCCATCGCAGGGTCGACCGGCCCGCAGCGCTCGAGCGGGATGCGTTCGAGGCGGAGCGCCGGCACGTCGACCCGGGAGCTCACGACGTCGGCGACCACGAGCGGCGCGCCTGCGGCGGTGGTGCCTCGCTCGTGGACGTGCAGGGTCACGACGAGGCCGGGGACGCCCCAGCGCGCGTCCGTCTGCACGAAGATCTCGCCGCCGTCGAGGCGACGGCAGCGGAGCCGCTTGCCGCTCGACGAGAGGACCGCGACGTCGATCGCGTCCCCGGCTCCGCCGCCTCGGAGTCCGCTCGTCCTCGGGCTGACCATCGAGGTCATCCTAACACCGCGACCGTTTGCATTGATCTCGTCCGAGATCTCGTCGTTGGCGCCTGCGGTGCGCGCTCAAAGCCGGGAGGCTGTTCTGCGCGCTCCTCGGCGCCGCCTCGACCTCCCGAACGATCTCAACGCA
>JAEUKG010001094.1 GCA_016794325.1 Myxococcales bacterium
GCCGCCACGACCGCGAGGCCGAGGACGAAGGCGATGGGGACGGCTCGGTGCATGGCGGCTCCTCGGTCAGGACATTATGGCAAAGGACGACCCTGGGCGAGTTGGCTTGCTCGGCGGGGGCGCTCGCGCGGCGCGCCCGCGAGAACGTTCACCGAATCCGCGTGAACGCGTGCGAGGATCGTGCCGCTCGCGGGGCCTGCCAAGTGCCCGAAACTGGTGTGAAAGTTCGGCTACGGGGTGGACGCGCCCGCGTCCACCCGGAACGACGCGGGGTCAGGACGGCGGAAGGCGACATCGGCTACTCTCGACCACCATGACGCACGGCTCCACGCGCACCCGCGTGCTCAACTGGTTCGTCCGCGGCGGCACCGTCACCCTGCCCGACGGCAAGAGCGTCGCCATCGACGTGGACCCGGTGGTCGTGGGGCGCGACGAGGGCGCCCCCATCCGGCTCGAGGACCCGGAGGTGAGCGCGCTGCACTGCGAGCTGCGCGCGGTGACCGAGGGCGTGCGCGTCGTCGATCTCGGCAGCACCAACGGCACCCTGGTGGGGACGCTCCGCGTGCGCGAGGCGGTGCTCACCCAGAAGACGGAGATCGTCGTCGGGTCCACGCGCCTCGTGGTGGAGCCCACGAGCAAGCAGCGCGTCGACGTCGGGTTCAGCGAGGCGTTCGGCGAGCTCGTCGGGGCGTCGCCGCGCATGCGCCGCATGTTCGGGGTGCTCGAGAAGGTCGCCCCCACGCCGCTGTCGATCCTCATCCTCGGCGAGACCGGCTGCGGCAAGGAGGTCGTCGCGCGCAGCGTGCACGAGGCGAGCCCGCGCAAGGCCGGGCCCTTCGTCGTCGTCGACTGCGGGTCCATCCCCGCGACCCTCGCCGAGAGCCTCCTCTTCGGCCACGAGAAGGGCACCTTCACCGGCGCGACCGAGCGCCGCAAGGGCGCGCTCGCCGAGGCCCACGGCGGCACGCTCTTCCTCGACGAGCTCGGGGAGCTGCCGCTCGACCTCCAACCCAAGCTCCTGCGCGCGCTCGCCGAGCGCCAGATCAAGCGCGTCGGCAGCTCGCAGTTCGAGCCCATCGACGTGCGCGTGCTCGCGGCGACGCGGCGCGACCTCGGCGCGGAGATGAACGCTGGCCGCTTCCGCAGCGACCTCTTCTTCCGCATCGCGCAGGTTCGCGTCGAGCTCCCGCCGCTGCGCGAGCGCCTCGCCGACCTTCCGCTCCTCATCGAGGCGATCTGCAAGAAGAGCGGCAAGCCCGAGGCCGCGTCGATCGTGGAGTCGTGGATCCAGAGCCGCATGGGCTCGTACGACTGGCCCGGCAACGTGCGCGAGCTCGTCAACGTCGCCCAGGTGGCGGCCGCGCTCGCCGACACCCCCGACGCCATCGACGACGTGCTCACCCTCTCGCGGGCCGAGGGCGACGCTGCCCCGCGCCACTCCCAGACGGCGTTCGCCGAGGCCAAGCGGAGCGCCGTGGCCGCGTTCGAGCGCGACTACTTCACGGGCCTCGCCCGCGCGTCGAAGGGCAACGTGAGCGAGATGGCGCGGCAGAGCGGCATGGAGCGGCACCACGTCCGCGCCTACCTCCGCAAATACGGGATCGACAAGGAGACGACCTGAGCCGGGCGCGGCGTCAGCGGCCGACCTGAGCGGCGCCCACGCCGAGCGCGGGGTCGAAGACCGGCGGCCAGAGCGGGGGGCTCGCGTCGACCGACCTCGCGGCGCTCGGAGGCGACAGCGGCGGATCGCGCGGCTCGAGCGCCGCGAACGCGCCGAGCGCGATCACGCCCCACGCCACCGAGAGCGTGATCATCAGCGCGTCGACCCGCCGTCGGGCCGCGCGCGAGCGCCGGACAAAGCCCACGATCGTTTCTACGGCCGACCGCGCGCCGACTTGAGGCGCGTTCGGTCGCGCGCGACTCGATCGCGCGCGACGCGGTGGCGCCTCGGCGCTGCGCCGCTCAGAAGCGACCGACCGCCGTGATCGCCCCGCCCCCGCCCGTCACCCACGGGGTGGGAGCGGCGACGACCTTGGGGACCTCACGCTCCCGGCCGCCCGCGAAATACCACGCGGCGAGCGCCGCGGTGGCCGAGCCGAGGGCGATCGGGATCGCCAAGCTCACGTAGGCGTTGGTCTTCGCGGTGGAGTAGTCGTCGGAGAGCGAGGCGCGCTCGGTGAGGTCCGCGGAGGCGTCGTGGCGGTCGCGCAGGGTGAGCGCGCGGTCGTAGGTGAGCACCGGCAAGACGACCGACGCCACCGCCGCTCCTCCGGTCGCGTAGAGCACCCACGCGGGGAAGGGCCGGTCCGTGACGACGACCGTCGGCGCCCGCGGCGGCGGCGGCGGCGCCTCCGGCGGGCCCGGATCCGTGACCACCGCCTCCTCGCCGGCGAGCACCCGCACCGTGACCACCCGCGCCGAGGGCGCGCCGGGCTCGAACGTGACGCGGTGGTCGCCCGGCGCGACGTACGCGGTGAAGCCGCTCAGGCGCGGCTCGCCGGAGTCGATCTGCACCGCGGTGGGTCGCCGCGCCGCCGTCTTCACCCGGCCTTTGACGCGCGCGAGCTCGCCGAGGCGCTCCTTGGCGTCGGCCTCTTGCTTGAGGACGAGGGCCTCGAGCTCTTGCCCGCTGGACCTCCGCGCCTCCACCTCGGCGAGGTACGCCTCGAAGCGCTCCGCGGCGCGGGTGGAGTCTCCGTAGGCGTCGTACGCGCGGCCGAGGTTGAACGCGAGGCGGTAGCCGCGCGCAGGGCCGAGCTCGCGGTAGATCGCCTCCCACTCCACGATCGCGTCCGCGAGCTGGCCGGCCTTGTACTTCTCCATCCCCGCGCGGAAGCGCTCGCGGAACACCTCGAGATCGTCGTCGGCGCGGGCGGGCGCCGACGACGTCGCCGACGCCGCCGCGAGGAGCGCGCCGAGCGCCCACCGGAGGCGCTCAGAACGGCGTCGGGTCCACATCGGGCGGCTTGGCGGTGGTGGAGGTGGCGGGGGCCGTCACGACCGGCGACGCGGCCGTCGACGCGACCGGCGCCGCGCTCGTGGGCTTGGCGCTCGCCGCGACGAGCGCGGGCGGGCGCGCGCTCGGGGCAGGAGCCGACGCGACGACCCGCGGCGCGCTCGCCGGCGGCGACGCGCTCGCGACCGCGGACGCCGTCGCCGCCGTGGGGAGCGACGACGGAGGAGGTGACGACGAGGCCGACGCGACCGGCGCGACGCCGGTGGCGGCGGTCGCCGCCGGCGCCGCCGACGGCCCCGAGCTCGCCGTCCACAGGCCGCGGACGCCGATGAACGCCGCGAGCGCGAGGACGAGGCCGATGGCGACGGCGCGACCGCGGCCCGCGGCGGCGGGCGCGACCGCCGAAGACCGCGCGTCGGCAGCGGCCGTCGCCGGCGAGGCGACCTGGGTCGCGGTGCCGCTCGGCGGCGCGGGCTCGTCGGGCGGAGGCCTGCCGCTCGCCGACGTGACGCTCGTGCGAAGCTCGTCGGCCTGGGCCGGCGCGGCCTCCTCGAGCGCGCGCCCGAGGCGCGTGCGGTCGGCCTCGGCCTCGGCCCCGAAGACGGCGCCCATGAGCGCGCGGAGGTCGTCGGGGCCAGGGCGCTCGCCGACGTCGGCGAGGTAGCGCCGCAGCGCCTCTTCGACCTCGCGGGCGCTGGCCGGCCGGGCGGCCACGTCTTTGCTCGTCAGGCGCGTGTACAATGCACACAATTCGGCCGGGGCGTCGGGCCGCTGCTCGTCGAGCTTCGGCGGCGACTCGAGGGCGAGCTTGCGCATCACGTCGAGATCGGTGCCGTCGCCCCACATCTTCCGCCCGACGAGGCACTCGTAGAGGATCGCGCCGATGGCGAAGAGATCGCTGCGTCGATCGAGCGGATCGCCGAGCGCCTGCTCCGGCGACATGTAGGCCATCTTGCCCTTCACCTCGCCGGTCTTGGTCGTGTTCGCGTCGCGATCCATCTTCGCGACGCCGAAGTCGAGGAGCTTCACCTGCCCGTCGTACGAGACCATCACGTTGTGCGGAGAGATGTCGCGGTGCACCACGTTGAGCGGCTGGCCGGAGACGTCGCAGAGCTCGTGCGCGGCGTGGAGCCCCTCGCACGCCTCGGCGAGCAAGTAGGCGACCAAGGCCGGCGCGAGGCGCTCGCCGCGATCGGTCACCGCGCGCACGATCTTCGACAGCGGCTGGCCGGCGACGTACTCCATCGCCAGGAAGAGCTCGCCCCGCAGCTCCCCGAAGTCGTAGGCCCGCACCACGTTCGGGTGCGCGAGCAGCGCGCCGAGGCGGGCCTCGCGCAGGAACATCTCGGTGTGGCGCGCGTCGTCTTGGGTGTCGGGCAGCATGCGCTTGAGCGCCACGATGCGCTCGAAGCCGCCCGCGCCGCGCTCGAGCGCGCACTCGACCGCGCCCATCCCGCCCTTGCCGACGACGAACAGGATCCGGTAGCGCTCCTCGAGCGTCGGGCGCTCACGCGCGCGGCGCCCGCCCGCGACCGGCGGCTCCCGTTGGACGTTCGACACCCGATCATCGTACTGCACGGCGCCGAAATCCGCGCGTGGAGACGATGTGGTACTCTGCTCACGTGGTGCGCGCGAAGAGCTGCGTCGTGGCGGTCGCCGCGCTCTCGGCCTGCGGGGCCGCGCTGGCCTTGGCGTGCCTCCCGGAGCTGTCGTCGACGCTCCCCGCCGGCCCGGCCGAGGCGGGCAAGCCCACCCCCACGTCGACCTGCGGCGACGGGATCATCCAGCTCGAGGTCGACGGCGGCGAGGAGTGCGACCTCGGCGACGCGGGCGACGCCGGCGTCGGGTGCACCGGCGGCTGCAAGCTCGCGTGCGACGGCCTGCGCGATCCGACGTCGGGCCACTGCTACTTCCCGTCCGGCACGACCGACCAATACGCCACCGCGCGCGCACGCTGCGCCGACCTCGGCGGCCACGTCGTGACCTTCGCCACCGCCGCCGAATACGATCTCGTTCGAGCCGGCGCCGCCTCGGACGCCGGCTTCTGGGTCGGCCTCCAATACGCGAGCACCTTCGGCGCGTACCAAGCGGCGAGCGGCGAGGAGCCCGGCTGGCCGCGGCCCCCCGCGAGCACGCGGTGCGACGGCTGCTTCGCCGTGCTCCCCGACGCGAGCGACGCGCTGCACGGCGACGCCGGCGACTGCGTGCGCGGCGGAGCGGCGTCGTACGCCGGCGCGCGCTGCCAGGAGGCCGGCGCTCCCCTCCTCGTCGTCTGCGAGCGCGAGCCCCCGGGCACGCGCGTCGACTTCTGCAGCGGTGGTCTTTGCCTCCGCGTCCCCGAGACGCGCGCGCGCAAGAAATACCTCCTCGGCGACGGCGTCACGACCGCCAAGGACGCCCCCGCGGCGTGCGCGCTCCTCGGCGGCCAGCTCGCGACCTTCGATACGCGCAGCGAGCGCGAGGAGGTGGTGCGCGATCTCGCCCGCCGCTTCCTCCGGTTCGGCGGGACGTCGCGCGCCACGTTCTGGATCGGCCTCCGTCAGAGCGCGCCCGGCTCCGAGTGGCTCTGGAGCAGCGGCGCGCCGGTCACCCCCGAGTCGTCGCCGTGGGGGAACGCGGCGCCCGAGGTGAGCTCGACCGTGGCCGGCGCGGCCTACGTCGAGGTCACGCTCAACGAGACCTACGACACCCAGCTCGCCCACGCGGACTTCGGCGCGGAGGACGGTGGCGCCACGACGCGCGCCTATCTCTGCGAGCTGCCACCCTGACCCCCGCCGAGCGGCGCAAGGAGTGCGCGGCGGCGCACGAGGGCCCCCGATCGTGTCCGAATGCCCCACGAACCCGCGTTCACAGGGCGCCCCGGACCTTGCCGTTGAGGCCTGGAATGATTAGCTATTCCGCAGGATTGAAGAGATACGCGCCCGGCATGAATCACGCATTTTGACTTCTCGTCGAACGGGCATACAACAGGCCCGCCGGCTCGGCCCCGAGCCGCAGGGATCCACGGAGCTATCATGCGTAAACCCTTTGCGATCTTCGCTTTCTGCGCCGCCCTTGCCATCCCCAGCTTCGCCTTCGCCGGCGACGCCGACGCGCAGGCCTTCGTCGAGAAGAACCACGGCAAGCTGATGCAGCTCCTCGAGCAACCGGCCGGCGCCGCGCGCGAGAACGCGATGCAGCAGGAGCTCAACGGGATCTTCGACTTCGAGGAGCTCACCCGCCGCATCTTCGGCGCCACCTGCCCGACCGGCGTGGAGTGCAAGAACCACTGGGCGACGCTCACGCCCGCGCAGCAGGCCGAGGTGACCGACCTCTTCCGCCGCCTGATCGAGAAGACCTACAAGAAGAACATCGAGCGGACGAAGGGCTTCGAGGTGACCTACCGCGGCACCCGCGAGGCGAGCTCGAACGAGTGGAAGATCCGCACCGAGGCGAAGAACAAGGCCAAGCCTCGCGACCCGTCCGTCCGCATCGCGTACCTCGTGCGCGCGACCAACGGCAAGCAGGGCGCGGTCGACGTCGAGATCGAGAACTCGAGCATGGTGAAGAACTACAACGAGCAGGTCTCGAAGATGATGACCGCGCCCGGCCAGGGTTACCCCTACGTGGTGCAGCGCATCAAGTCGCGCATCGCCGCGCCTTGATGTGGTCGGGGGGAGCGCACCTCCCCCCGACACCCCCCAGCGGGAATCGCGGTCGGGGCGAGAACACCTCCCCCCGACACCCCCCAGCGGGAATCGCGGTCGGGGCGAGCGCACCTCCCCCCGACACCCCCCAGCGGGAATCGCGGTCGGGGCGAGAACACCTCCCCCCGACACCCGCAGGAATCGCGGTCGGGGCGAGAACACCTCCCCCCGACACCCGCAGGAATCGCGGTCGGGGCGAGCGCACCTTCCCCCGACACCCGCAGGAATCGCGGTCGGGGCGAGAACACCTCCCCCCGACACCCGCAGGAATCGCGGTCGGGAGAACCCTCAGCCCCCCGGCGGGGCGCCCAGCTCCACCCGGAACTCGGCGCCGCCACTCGGGGGGCTGAGCACGTCGATCGTCGCACCGTAGCGGGCGTGCTCGTCCACGATCCGCTTCACGACCGCGAGGCCGATCCCCGCGCCGTGGGATCGCGTCGTGTAGAAGGCGTCGAAGATCTGGTCTTTGGTCTCGCTGGTCACGCCGGGCCCCGCGTCCACGACCGAGAGCGCGATCTTGGGCTCACGCTCCACGCGGACCACGACCTGGCTCCCGGCCGCGCTCGCCTGCACTGCGTTGCGGACGAGGTTCCAGAGCACCTGGCGGATCTGCGCGCCGTCGCACCACGCGGTGACCGGCTCGTCGGGGCCCTCGTAGACGACGGCGACGTCGCCGGCGCCGCGCTCGGATCGGCGCGCGAGCTCGAGGACGTCTTTGGCCAGCGCGACCACGTCGACGGCCTCCGGCGTCGGAGGCCGCGGCCGCGCGAGATCCATCATGTCGGTGACGAGGCGGTTCAGCCGATCGGTCTCGCGGCGCACGATGTCGCAGAGCTGCTTGTCCTCGTCCGACAGCTCGGGCGACTCGCGGAGCATCTCGATCGAGCCGGAGATCGACCCGAGGGGGTTGCGGATCTCGTGCGCCAGCCCGGCGGCGAGGCGGCCGAGCATCGCGAGCCGCTCGGCCTCGTCGGCGCGCTGGCGAGCCTGCACGAGCGCGCCGCCCGTGCGCCGGAGGCGATCGGCGAGGTAGCCCGAGAGCACCGCGACCACGGTGATGCCGAGCGCGGTCGTGAGCATCGGGTAGGTCAGCGCCTGCGCGGTGACCGCGTAGTTCGCCGCCGGCTGGTCGTTCGGCGGCACGATGAGGCGCAGCCAGAACCCGCCGCAGAGCGCGGCGTAGCTCCCGAAGCCCACCACCGCCGCGACCGCCGATCCGCGCGGCCCGAGCAGGACCGCGGCCACGAGGCAGGTGAGGCCGTAGAACGAGGTCGCGCCGCTCGTCGCCCCGCCCGAGACGTAGACGATGACGGTCCACGTCAGCTGGTCGAGGATGATCTGGGTCAGCGCGAGGGAGCGCAGGCCCACGCCGCGCCGGAGCGCGCCCGCGTACGCCCCCGCGAGGACGAAGCCCGCGCCGATGGTGCCGAACACCAGGGTCTGGCTGTGGGGGAAGGCGCTCAGGTCCCCGCGGAGGTAGAAGAACGTGGTCGCGCCCAAGAGGGCGACGAGGAGGCTGAGCCGCAGCCCCGTGATCCACGCGAGGCGTGTCGCGAGCCCCTGGTCCTCGATGCGCCCGCCCGCGGAGGCCGCGCTCGCGATCTTCACCAAGACCGGACGCCCGGAGGGCTACTCCGCCTTGATCTTGCCGGCGAGGCTGAAGATCGGCAGGTACATGCCGATGAGCACGACGCCGACGGTCCCGCCGATGGAGACCATCATCGCGGGCTCGATCAGGCTCGTCAGCGACGAGACCGCGACGTCGACCTCGTCCTCGTAGAAGTCCGCGATCTTGTTGAGCATCGCGTCGAGGGCGCCCGTCTGCTCGCCGACGCCGACCATCTGCACGACCATCGGCGGGAAGACGCCGGTCTCCATGAGCGGCGGCGCCATGTTCTTGCCCTCGGCGACGCGCGCGCGGGTGAACTGGATCGCCTCCTCGATGATGATGTTGCCCGCCGTCTTGGCGACGATGTCCATGGCGTCGAGGATGGGGACGCCGGAGGCGAGCAGGGTGCCGAGGGTGCGGGTGAAGCGCGCGACGGCGATCTTCCGGAGCACGGTGCCGAGGATCGGCAGCTTGAGGAAGATCAGGTGGTAGATGCGCTTCGTGCGCGGCCGCGAGTAGGTGATGAAGATGAACGCCGCGATGGCGATCATCCCGAGGATGACGAGCGGGAGGTACCCGATGAAGATCTCGGAGACGGTGATGATCATCTGGGTGAGCGCCGGCAGCTCGTCGCTCGACCCGAGGTCCTTGAAGATCGTCTTGAACGACGGGATGACCCACCCGAGGAGGATGAAGAGCACCGCGATGAAGACGAAGAAGACGACGCTGGGGTAGACCATCGCGCCGCGGACCTGGCGCTTCAGCTTCATCGACTTCTCGTAGTACGTCGCGAGGCGCTGGAGGATGGTGTCGAGGATACCGCCGACCTCGCCCGCCTGGACGAGGTTGGTGTAGAGCGGATCGAAGACCTTCGGGTGGCGCCGGAGCGAGTCGCTGAACGTCGCGCCCTGCTCGACGTTGGCCTTCACGTCGCGGAGGACGACGCTGAACGACTTGTTGTCGGTCTGCCCCTGGAGGATGTCGAGGCACTGCACGATCGGCAGGCCGGCGTCGATCATGGTGGCGAAGAGGCGGGTGAACGTGACGATGTCCTTGCCGCTGACGCCCGTTCCGATCTTGAAGTTGAGCGCGGCGGCGCGCTTCTTCACCTTCACGGGGTTCAGCTGCTGGGCGCGCAGGCGCTGGAATACGGCGTCCTGGTCGTCCGCTTCCATCGTGCCCTTGCGCAGCTCTCCTGCGCGGGAGCGCGCTTCCCACACGAACTCGGCCATGAACGCGATCGTATCGACCTTTCGACGCGCACGTCAAAGTCTCGAGTGTTAAGCTCGCCGCCGTGAGCGATCGGCGCCCCCTCGACGAGCTCGCCCGCGCCGTCGTCGACGACGCCGTGGCCTCGTTTTGTGCGGTCGGGTGGGCTGCCGACCGTCCAGGTGGGGGTTGGGCGTACGAGGTGGGCGCGTCCGGTCCGGAGGTGTCGTTCTTCGACCTCGCGAGCGTCACCAAGCCCATGACGGCGCTGGCGGTGGCCCGGGCCGGCCTCCGCGACCACCCCTTGGGGGAGCTCGTGGGCGAGGCCCGGGGCTCGCCGCTCGAGGCCGCGACGCTGGAGCTGCTGCTCGCGCACCGCGCCGGGCTCGCCGACCACCTGCCGCTGTTCCTTCCCCTCGTCGGCGGCCGCGCCGTGGACCGGAGCGCGTGCCTCGCGGAGGCCTCGCGCGCCGTCCGCCCGGGGCTCGAAGGCGCGGTGCCCCCCTTCGCGCCGGTGTACAGCGACCTCGGCTACCTCCTCGCCGGCGAGGCGCTCGCCCGCCACCTCGGAACGCGCGACGCCGGCGAGGCCATCGAGGAGCTCGTCGTCGCGCCGCTCGGGCTGAGCGCCGAGCTCGGGACGGCGCGGGCCCTCCGCGCGGCGGGGGTCGACCTCGGGGCGCGCGCCGCTCCGACGGAGGACGCGCCGTGGCGGGGGGGAGTCGTGCGCGGGGCCGTCCACGACGAAAACGCGTGGGCGATCAGCGGGATGGGTGGGTCCGGCCACGCGGGGATGTTCGGCACCGCGGGCGCGCTCTTGCGGTTCGCGGTCGCGGCCCTCGAGGCCATCGAGGACGGCGCGGGCCCCCTCGGTGACGGCGGGCCGATGCCGTGGCTGGTCGAGGAGCGCGACGGGGGGACCCTCCGGGCCGGCTTCGACGGCAAGAGCCCCGCCGGGTCGAGCGCGGGGGAGCTCGCCGGGCCGCGGACCTTCGGGCACCTCGGCTTCACGGGGACGAGCCTGTGGATCGACCCGGAGGCGCGGGTCGCGGTCACCCTCCTCACCAATCGCGTGCATCCTACACGCGAAAACACGCGCATCCGCGCGGCCCGGCCCAAGGTCCACGACGCCCTCTTCGCGCGCGCGGTGGGCGAGGACATTGGAGGATCGGGCCGGTTGCCGTAGGATCGAGGCGTGGCGCTCCGTCCCATGGTTCGGGTGTCGGTCTTCGCGCTCGCGCTCGCGCTCGCGGCCGCGGGGACGGCGCGCGCCCAGACCGCGGACGAGAAGGCGCAGGCCGAGGTGCTCTTCGAGCAGGGCAAGAAGCTCATGTCGGAGCAGCGGTACTCGGAGGCGTGCACCAAGCTCTCGGAGAGCAACAAGCTCGACTCGGGCGTGGGCACCCTGCTCTTCCTCGGCGAGTGCTACCGCCTCGACGGGCGCAACGCGAGCGCGTGGGCCACGTTCCGGGAGGCCGAGAGCGTGGCCAACCGCACCGCCGATCCGCGCGTGAAGATCGCCCAGGGCCGAGCCCAGGAGCTCGAGCCCAAGCTCTCCAAGCTCGTCGTCGAGGTGCCGACGCCGGCCGAGGGCCTCGCCGTCACCCGCGACGGAGCGCCGGTGAGCGCGAGCCTCTACGGCGTCGAGGTGCCCGTCGACCCCGGCCGCCACGTCTTGCGCGCGGTCGCCCCCAAACACGAGGCGTGGGAGACCACGATCGACGTCGGCAAGGAGGGCGCGCGCGCGTCGGTCACGGTGCCGAAGCTCGCGCGGCTCCCCGAGCCCAAGGCCGCGCCGACCGGCGCGCCCGCCCCGCCGCCGCCCGGGCGCGAGAGCTCGGGCGGGACCCAGCGTGCGATCGGCCTCGGCGTGGTCGGCCTCGGCGTGGTCGGCCTCGGCGTGGGCTCGTACCTCGGCCTCCGCGCGTCGAGCCAGCTCGACGACGCCGGGCCCCACTGCGGCAGCGCCGGCTGCGACCAGGTCGGCTTCGACCTCAAGACCGACGCGCGCTCGAACGCCAACATGGCGACGGCCGCGTTCGTCGCCGGCGGCGCGCTCGTCGTCGGCGGCGCGGTGCTCTACTTCGTCGCGCCCCGCCGGCGCGCGAGCGTCGGGGTCGGCGCGCCGGGATCGGCGCTCGGGGCGAGCGCGACGGTGAGGTTCTGACGTGAGCGCGGCGCCGCAGCGCGAGTCGGGCCCAGCGCCGGCGGCCGCGCCGGCGCGCGCCTCGGACTCGCGGGCGCTCCGGCTGCGCGTGCCCGAGGGCCGCGAGAGCGGCGACCTCGCCGCGCTGTCCCGATCCGCCCCCCGCGCCTACCGCAGCCGGGGCGTCTCGCGGTGGCGCTTCGTCCGCGCGTATACGTGTACTTTCCAGGTGATTTGGAGCTACCTGTGGCTCTCGTTCTGGGCTCGCCTGTTCGGCAAGGGCTTCCGCGACGCGCGCATCGCCGCGGTGCACAAGCGCAACGCGCGGCGCGTCTACGTGACGATCCTCGAGCTCCAGGGCCTCTTCATCACGGTCGGCCAGCTCCTGTCGAGCCTCGCGAACTTCTTGCCCGAGGAGTTCCGCTCGGAGCTCGAGGGCCTGCAAGACCAGGTGCCGCCGCGGC
>JAEUKG010001171.1 GCA_016794325.1 Myxococcales bacterium
GGCGACCTGGCGCCTCGCCGCGAGCAGCGTGCAGTGGCAGGTCCCCGGCGCGCGCGGCGCCGAGGACCGCGGCGGAGCCGTCGGCGGCGGCGCGGTGACGTCGGCCTCCAAGGGAGCGGAGATCCAGATCCCGCTCGACGATCTCGAGGTCGGCGCGTCCTGGGTCACGAAGGAGAGGCTCTCGCTGCTCGTCGAGCCCAGCGGGTCGCTCCGGGCGTCGGTCGTGGCTCGCGAGGCCTTCGACAGCCGCTTCCCGCGGCTCGAGGTTCGTTACTGTCCCTGATCGGATAGGTCGCCGGATCACTCCCACACGACGAGGTACGACGCGAGGGCGATGACGCCGCGGTCGACCGTCACCGGCGCCCCACCGTAGGTGGTGGTGTAGCGCACGGTCGCGTCGCCACCCTTGGTGACGGAGGAGGTGACGTCGACCACCCACGGGGCGACGGCCTGCCCGGGGCACCAGCCTCCGCGCCCGAAATACCAGGTGCCGTGCTGGTTGGGGACCACGCCCTTGGCGACGTCGGCCGCGCACCCCATCGACGTCGCGGCGCCGGGGAACGCGAGCACGCTCTCCTTGGCGCCGACGACGAAGTGGTGCTCGTGGTTGCAGAACTCGGCGCAGTTGTCGGTCGCGGCCCCGTGGCCGGTTCCGAGCACGTAGAGCTCGACGGCCTTCGCGGAGGCGGGGATCGAGACCTGCTTGTCGGGGTGGGCCGAGTCGTAGCTCGCGTTCCACGCGCCGCCGCTCCACAGCGGCACCGCGCGGGTGGGGCGGCGGCCCTTGCCCCGGTTCGAGAGCCGGAGCGAGAGCGACACCGTGTAGTTGGTCTTGCGCGGGTCGAACTGCCCGTTCGCCCACCACCGCATGCGCGTCTTCCCGCCGCGCTGGAGGAGCGCGAGCATCCCCGACACGTCGGTGACCCACCGGCCCTCGCGCCAGTACGGTGTGATCCACCGCGCGATCTCGGTCGAGCACGCGGGGCCGGCGTCGGGATCGCCGCCGTCGCCGGGCGCGTCGCAGAGCGCGAGGCCCGAGAGGTAGTCCCACGCGCCGCACTCGCCGTCGCGGTGGTGATCGCAGTCGAGCGCGAGATCGACCTCCATCGTGTCGAAGGCCCCCATCGCGCTCGCGTCCGGCAGGTCGACGTCGACGTCGAGCGTGTCGTAGACGACCTTGTCCTTCGCGATCGGCACGACCGTGGCCTTGCCGGCGGCGAGCGCGGCCTCGCGCGCCCGCTCCATCGCGTAGTACGTCGGCTCGTTGGCGAGGAACGAGAGCTTGGGGGCGACGCCGCTGCCCGTCAGGGTGCCCAGCATCCCGACCTCGCGGATGCGCTGGGCGGGATCGATCGCGAAGCCGAGGGCGTCGTACCGCTCGTACGGCAGGGCGGTGTCGATCCGGTAGCGCGCGAGCTCGCCGATCCAGCCGGGCTGGTCGCGCGCGCCGGTGTCGGAGAAGTGCACGCGCGACTGCCACGCGGCGTCGGCGCCGGCGAGCTCCGCGGCCCAGGCGTCACGGACGGCGGCCCAGCCGGCTTGCCCCGTCGCCCGGGGGAGGAAGAAGTAGTGGACGTTCGGCGGAGACTTGGCGAGGAGCTCCTTCGCGAGCGACTGCTTGAAGAGCGTGGCCGAGTAGTCGGTCCCGCCCATCACGACCGCGCCCGGCGAGTGGACGAGGAAGACGTAACTATCCCTACCAGTCCAGTTCTTGCGGAAGTCCCACT
>JAEUKG010001175.1 GCA_016794325.1 Myxococcales bacterium
GCGCTCGTCGACAAGGCGGCGCCCGCGGCCGACCGGGCGAAGCTCCGCGCCGAGCTCACCGCGATCCGCGGGCGCGCGTTCGTCCTCTCGGTCGCCGCCGACACCGGGACCCGCATCGTCCTCGTCCGGTACGTCGTCGACAAGGAGAGCAAAGACGACTTCTTGTACATGCGCCACGACTCGCTCCTCTGGATGCGGGGCGGGGTGGTGCGCGTGATCTTCCAGACGCGCGGCGACCCGACGAGCGCGCTCGGCGAGCGCATCGAGATCGACAGCGCCGCCGACCTCGACGGCGACGGCGTGGCCGACGCGATGATCGACTACGGCTTCGCGCGCACGTTCCCCGACACGGTGGTCCACAAGGATCACGGCGTCTACCTCGCGTCGGCGCGCACGATCTGGCCCCGCGGCCCCTTCGCCGGGCTCCCGTCGGCGGTGAGCGGATCGGGGCCGTTCGCCCCGGGGCCGTCGGTGCCGCTGCTCACGACCGCGAGCGGCAAGAAGCTCGCGGTCGCGACGGGGGCCTTCACCCTGCGCTGCCTCGACGAGGACGACAAGAAGCCCTTCAAGCTGCTCGCGTACTCCAGCGGGCGGTGGCTGCCCGCCGACGACGAGGAGGCGCGGGCGACGCTCGACCACACCTGCGAGAGCGTGCGGCTCGCCGCCGCGTGGCACCCGATGAGCGCGCCGCTGCCCGAGGCCGCGGAGGCGCTCGACAAGCGCAAGGCGTGGGCCGAGCAAGTGAAGGAGGCGCTGGCGACGCTGGGCGCCCCGAAGGACCGGGCCGCCGCCGCCGCGCTCCCCGCCGCGTACCTGCGCCGCTGCCCCTGACGGCTCGTCGTCGCGGGCCTCGGGGTGCGTTCGCGTGTACTCTGACCGGACGATGATCGTCTCCCACGCCATCACCGACGTCACCGTCTTCGCGCGAGGCGCGCTCGTCACCCGCAAGACCGGGCCCATCGAGGCCGCAGGCGACGTCGAGGTGGTGCTCGCGGGCATCACCCCGCTCGCGGCCCCGGGGAGCTTCCGGGTGCGCGCCGAGGCCGGCGGGCGGCGGGTGGCGAGCGTGCACGCGAAGCTGGTGGTGCCCGAAGAGCGGATCAAGGAGGGCCCCTCTCGCGCCAAGGTGAGCGAGCTGTCGGCGGAGCGCGAGCGCAAGGCGGCGGAGCGCGCGGTGCTGTCCGAGCGCCGCACCGCCCTCGCCGCGCTGAGCCCTCGCCCCCACGTCGTCTTGGTCGACGCCGAGTCGGCGCCCCGCGATCGGCCGTCCGAGCGGTTCGCCGACGCGATATCCGTCTTGGGATTCTCGGGCCGCGCCCTCGCCGAGATCGACGAGCGGATCGTCGCTCTGTCGACCGAGATCGCGCGGCTCGACCGCGATCTCGCCGCGCTCGAGGTGGAGGCGCGCGAGACGTCGCGCGCGCACGAGTGGGTCGGCCACCCGACGCGGTCGTTGTCGGTCGCGCTCGTCGGGAGCGGCCGCGTCGAAGGCCTGACCGTGACCTACGCCGTCGAGGCCGCGTGCTGGTGGCCGGCCCACACGATCCGCCTGACGGGCGACGGCCGGCGAGGCGAGTGGCTGTTCGAGGCGCTCGTCGTCCAAGCGAGCCGCGAAGATTGGACCGACGTTCACCTCGCGCTCTCGTCGGCCGACATGGAGCTCGACGCGACGCTGCCCGAGCTGCCCTCGCTCCGGTTCGGTCGCGCGCAGGCGCGCGCGCGGACGGGCTACCGGCGGCCGCCCGACGGGCTCGACGGGATGTTCGCCGCCTTCGACCGCGCGTTCCCGACGCCGCCGGCGCCGCACACCAGCCGCCGCCTCGCGGTGCAAGACGACTTCTCGGCCGGGCTCGAGCAGGCCGAGGAGCTCGACGCGGGCGAGGTCGCGGACGGGCGCGGGGCGCCGCCGCCGCTCCAGCGCCACGGCGCGGCGCCGCCGGGCGCGCCGATGGACGCGCTCGTCCCCCAGCAGCAGGCGATGGGGACGGCGATGCCGCTCTACATGCCGGAGGTCGCGCGGAGCAAGAGCCGCGGGGGCATCCTCACCGCGGGCGCGGCCGTCGTCGCGGCCCCGGCGGTGCTCGCCGCGAGCGCGATCGGCGCGGCCTTCGGAGGTGGCGGCGCGCGCGAGGAGGCGGCGGCCGAGCCCGAGGCGCCGGAGCCCGATCTCGACGGCGCCTGGCTCGACTTCGACCGCCTCTCGCTGGCCGGGGTCGGGGCGACGTCGCGGGGGCGCCTCGCGCTCGCGCCCGACGCGACCACGCGCGACGTCGACGAGGCCAACCGTCGCGCCGAGGCCGCGCGGGAGCAGGACTTCCGCGACAAGCGCGGCATGTACGATCACCGCTACGACGCCGCCGAGCGCGCGTCGGTCGCGGCCGACGACCGCCCGCGTCGGGTGACGGTGGCGCTGGCGGCGGTCGCGCCGTCGATGCAGCTGCGCGCCGCGCCCGTCGTCGAACCCAGCGTCTTCCGTGGGGCCCGCAGAGACAACCCCTTGCCCTTCCCCGTGCGCGGCGGCGCCGCGCAGCTGCTGATGGACGGCACGCTCGTCGCCAAGGCCGAGGCGCCGCACGTCGACCGCGGGGGCGCCGTCACGCTCGGGTGCGGGACCGAGGAGCGCATCAAGGTCGCCCGGAACGTCCGCGCGACCGAGGAGTCGGCAGGGCTCCTCGGCGGCTCGCTCGCGGTGCGCCACTCCGTCGAGATCGAGGTGTCGTCGTCGCTCGGCTACGCGGTGGACCTCGTCGTCCTCGAGCGCCTCCCGGTGACCGAAGACAAGTCGATCGAGATCGAGCTCGAAGAGACCTCGCCGCGCGCCGAGCCCTACGACCAGGCCGATCGCGGCGCGCCGATCAGGGGCGGCCGAGCGTTCAGCCTGTCGCTCGAGCCGGGCGCGAGCGCGGTGTGCAAGATGACGTACGTGCTCACGTTCTCGAGCAAGCTCGAGATCCTGGGAGGGAACCGCCGTGGCTGAGCCCAAGACCGCCGCGTCGCGCGCGACGCGTGTCACGTTCTTCGAAGATCGTGCTTCCGTCGAGCGGGAGGCCGTGTTCGAGGTGCCCGCTGGCGCCTCGGTCGTCGCCGTCGCCGGCGTCGCGGCGATCGTCGACGACGACAGCCTCCTCGCGTCGTCCCGCACCGAGGGCGTGCGCGTCCTGTCGGCGCGGGTGGTGCGGGCGCTGCGCCAGGAGCCGACCTGCGGCGAGGCCGAGCTCGCGGCGCGTGAGCGCGCGGTCGACGAGCTCCGCGCCGCCGCCGGCCGCGCCCAGCGCGCGGTGGCGCGGGCCGAGGTGTGGCTCACGCGAACGTCGGAGATCGCGGGCGCGCTCGTCGCGACCGCGGAGGCCGTGCCGCGCGGCGGCGCGCACGCGGGCGCCGACCTCGAGGCCGCGTACCGGGCGGTGGACCACGAGACGAAGGCGGCGCTCGACGCGCTCTCGACCCATCGCCGGGCCGTCAAGGAGCTCGCGATGGATCTGGCGCAGGCCGAGGCCCGGCTGCGCGAGGCCGAGACGCTCGTGCCCCGCTACGTCGCCCACGTCGAGCTCGCCCTCGAGGCCGGCGCCGCCGGCACCGCGAAGGTGGAGCTCTCGTACCGCGTTCCGTGCGCGCTGTGGCGCCCCGAGCACTGGGCCGATCTCCGCAAGGATCGGATCCACGTGCGCACGGCGGCGGTGGCGTGGCAGGCGACGGGGGAGGTGTGGGAGCGGGTGCGGTGCCGCTTCTCGACGGCGCGCCCGTCGCGCGCCGCCGACTGCCCGAAGCTCGAGGACGACGTGCTCCGCTCGCGGCGCAAGGCCGAGCCGCGGGCCCAGGTCGTGGTCGAAGCGCGCGAGCAAGCGATGAACCGCGCGCGGACGGGGCTCGCGCGGGTGGACGAGATGCCCGGGGTCGACGACGGCGGCGAGCCCGCCTGGCTCGAGGCGGCCGACGCCTGCGACGTGCCGAGCGACGGGCGCCCAGTGCGCGTCGAGGTGTCGTCGCGCGAGATCCCGTGCAAGGTCGATCGGGTGGCGTACCCCGAGCGGTCGGCGGCGGTGCACGTGCGCGCCCGCGGGGCGCTCGCGGGCGCGCCGCTGCTCGCCGGGCCGGTGGTCGTGCTGCGCGAGGGCGAGGTCGTCGGTCGCTCGCGCGTCGCGTTCGTCGCGACCGGCGAGACGCTGGAGCTCGGCTTCGGGGTCGACGATGCGCTGCGCGTGCGCCGCGCGGTGAAGACCCAGCGCCGCACCCAGGCCGTCACCGGGACCCAGATCGTCAAGCGTGAGGTCTCGCTCTACGCCTCGAACATGGGGGCGCGCACGGTGAAGGTGCGCGTCGTGGAGCGCGTCCCGGTGAGCGAGGTGGAGGCGGTGACCATCAGCCTCGACCGCGCCCCGCGCGGCGCGAAGACCGACGACGACGGCATGCTCCGCCTCGACGTCGAGCTCGCCGGCGGCGCGACCGATCGGGCGTCGGTGGAGTGGACGCTCGAGGCGAGCTCCGACGTGGTGTTGCCGCCGCTGTGACCCGCCGCGCCCCGCCCCTTCGGCGGCGGCGCGCGCGCCCGGTCACGCCTGGGCGTCGGTGCGCAGCGCCGCGACCTCGGGCGCGCCGAAGTGCTCGAGCAAGAGCTCGCTCACACGCGCCGCCGCGTCGCGCTGCACCCAGTGGCTCGCGCCGTCGATGAGGACGACGCGGGCGTCGGGGACGAAGCGCGCCGGGGGCGTCGCGAGCTCGGACCCGAGGACGCGATCCTCCTTGCCCCACACCACGAGCGTGGGGCAGGGGATGGGCGTGACCTTCGGCGTGCGCCCGGTCGCGAGCTTGCGCCCTGCGGCGCGGTAGTAGTTGATCGCCGACGTGAGGGCGCGCGGGCGCGCGAACGCCTCGACGTACGGCGCGATCTCGGCCTCGGTGAAGCCGTCCTTCCGGTAGATGTCGCGGAGGGCCGCGAAATCGTCCTTCGACAAGATCCGCTCGGGCACGAGCGGGAGCTGGAAGAAGCCGAAATACCAGCTCTTGGCGAGCTGCGTGCGCGTGCGCAGGCCGCGCATCAACGCGAGCGGGTGCGGGCAGTTCAGGATCGCGAGCCGCTCGACGCGATCGGGGTGCGCCATCGCGAAGCGCCACGCGACCTCTCCGCCCCAGTCATGGCCGGCGAGGAGCACGCGGCCCACGCCCGCGGCGCCGAGGAGGCCGAGCACGTCGCCCACGAGGCGGTCCGTGCCGTACGCGGAGACCCCGCGGGGCTTGTCGGAGAGGTTGTAGCCGCGCATGTCGGGCGCGAGCACGCGGAAGCCCGAGTCGGCGAGCGCGAGCATCTGGTGGCGCCACGACCACCACGCCTCGGGGAAGCCGTGCAGGAGGACGACCGTCCTGGCGCTCGTCGGGGAGCCGGCGGTGGCGACGTGAAGGCGCACTTCGCCCACGTCGAGGTAGCGAGAGGTCACGCCGTCCACGTTCATTCGCTCTTCTCCTCCTCCTCGGCCGCGGGGGGCGGCGCGTCGGGCTCGGGGCTCGGGTCGATGGGGACCACGTCGTGGAAGCGGCTGTAGTCGATGCGGCGCACGGCGTCGGCGCCGAAGACCATGACGTCGGCGAAGCGCGCGTTCCACACGATGTCGTCAAACGCGTAGCGCCGACGCGCGGTGATGGTCGTCGCGATCGTCTCGTCGACGCCGGTGACGGAGACGAAGATTTCGGCCTTCTGCGCCCGCAGCCGGTCGAGGGCGTCGTCGCCGTAGAACGGGCTCGCCTCGTCGATCCGGTGCATCGCCGTCCACGTGAGCAAGAAGAGCGGCGTGTTCGGGCGCACCAGCGGGACGTCCACCGAGCGGCGCATCTGCTCTCCCTCGAGCGTCGTCTCCTGCACCAGGAGGACCACGCGCATCGTGGCCTCGGCCACCTGGTTGTGACGCCAGTTGGCGACCCGGATCATGAGGTGCGGGACGCCGTTGCGGTTCGCGACCGCGATCTTCTCGGTGAAGAGGAACTTCGCCGTCGGGCGCGCGAACTTGGCGAACGTGAGGCCGGTCGAGACCGCGGTGACGAGGAGGCCGGTGAACGACTCGACGCTCACGAGGAGGTGCCCGTAGCGGGTGGCGGGGCTCATCGCGCCGAAGCCGATGGTGCTGAGCGTCTCGATGCTGAAGTAGAAGGCGTCCTCGAACGACGACACGCCGTTGATGGTGCCGGGCACGACCCAGTAGAGGAGGGCGAAGAGCGCGTTCACCCCCACGAAGCCCACCGCGAGCGCCCCGAAGAACTGCGCCCAGCTCATGGTGAGGACGGTGTGGTAGAGGTCCTCGTGGGGCGCGAACGTCCGGCCGCGGATCTCCACCGTCGGGGACGTGTCGGCCGCCCGCTGCATCCGGATCGGCCGCCGGGCCGGCGCGGGTGAGGGCGCGGACATGCGCGTACTCTACACGAAAGCGCTCGGTGCTACACTGGCGCCCGTGGGAATCCACACCCTCGTGCTGCTGCGGCACGGCGAATACGACACCTCCGACGTCGGGACCTTCGGGCTCACCGCCCGCGGTCGCCGTCAGGCCGAGCTCGCGGGCGCCGCCCTCACCGGCGGCGGCATCGAGCGCGTCGTCTCGAGCACGATGGTCCGGGCGCGGGAGACGGCCGAGATCGTC
>JAEUKG010001209.1 GCA_016794325.1 Myxococcales bacterium
CTGCCGTAGGCGTCGGCGAGCGCGGCGAGCGCGTCGCCGAGCGCGCGCGCGTCGGGGTAGCGCGCGGCGGGGTCGCGGGCGAGGCAGCGGGCGACGACCCAGGCGATCGGCGAGGGCGCGTGGGGGGCGTGATCGGCGAGGGCCGGCGCGCGATCGGCGACGCGCGCGCGGATCCACCCCTCGCAGCGCTCGGCCTTGGCGATGCGCTCGCCGGCGACGAGCTCCCAGAGGATCACGCCCACCGCGAACAGATCCGTGCGCGGGTCGAGGGGCGCGCCCACGAGCTGCTCGGGGGACATGTAGGAGATCTTGCCCTTCACGAAGCCGCTGGCGGTGCACGCGGTCGCCGACGCCCACTTCGCGACCCCGAAGTCGATCAGCTTCGTCACCCCCGCGGCGCCGACGAGGACGTTCGACGGCGAAACGTCGCGGTGGATCACCCCGAGCGGCGAGCCGTCGTAGTCACGTGCAGAATGCACGTATGAGAGCCCCTCGAGCAGATCGCGGACGACGCGGAGCGCGATCGGCAAGGGGACGCGCTCGCCGCGCTCGCGCGCGCGCCGGCAGAGCTGGGCGAGCGTGACGCCGGGCACGTATTCGAGGACGAGGGTGAGGTCGCCGTCGCCGTCGTCCTCGAGGTCCAGGGTGCGCACGACGTTCGGGTGGGCGAGGCGCGCCGAGAGCCGAGCCTCGGAGGCGAGCAGGGCGCGGCCGTCTCCCGAGTCGCGGTCGGCGCGGACGCGCTTCAGGACCACGTAGCGGCGCGTGCCCACCGCGTCGTCGTGGAGCGCGACGTCGACGGTGGCCATGCCGCCTCGGGCGAGGGCGAGCAGCGGGCGGTAGCGGCTCATGCCGGGCACGGAAGCAACGCGCGGACCATCGACGCCGATCCGAACCCGCGGCGCGAAAGCGAGCCCGCGCGATCCGCGCGCGGCGGCGCCCTGATCGCGCGTTGTCCCACCGTGGAACAACTTGCCCCGCGGCGATCGTCCGGGGCCCGCTCCTCCTCGGATATCGCGCACTTGGGCCGGGCACACGCCGTGCAAAACACCACGCCATGGCCCCGACCGCGCGCAGCTGGAACCCTCGCGTCCACACCGTTCGCACCCCTGCGCGCGCGATCACGCGGCGGCTGGTGCACGGGGCGGCGACGCTCGACGCCGGCGCCAAGACCCTGTCCGACCGGCCTCCCACCGCCGACGACTCGGTCACCATGATGCGGGCCGGCGCTCGCCTCGGGCGCTACCTCGTGCGGCGCCCGATCGGCTCCGGGGGCATGGGCACGATCTACGAGGCCGAGCACGTCCGCCTCGGTCACCGCGTCGCGATCAAGGCGCTGCACCCGGAGCTCGTCGCCTCGCTCGAATCGCGAAAGCGCTTCGAGCGCGAGGCTCGCTCGGCCGCGCGCCTCACCGGGCCGAACGTCGTCCGCGTCATCGACGTCGACCAGACCGAAGACGGCCTCCCCTTCATGGTCATGGAGCTCCTGTCGGGCCGCGACCTCGCCGAGGAGTGGGCGCGAAACGGCGCGCCCCCGCCGACGCCCCTCGTCGACATCGCGATCCAGTGCCTCGCCGCCCTCGCCGAGGCGCACGGGCTCGGCATCGTGCACCGCGACGTGAAGCCCGAGAACGTGTTCCTCGCCGACGAGGGGGGCAAGACGGTGGTGAAGCTCCTCGACTTCGGGATCGCCAAGCTCATGGGCGAGTGCCCGACCGGGCTCGAGACCGGGCGCTGCGATCTCTACGGCACGCCCCTGTACATGGCGCCCGAGCAGGCGCGGCTCGGCGTCGTCGATCACCGCACCGACCTCTTCTCACTCGGCACCATGCTCTACCGGATGCTCGCCGGCCGCGGCCCGTTCTCGGGGGACGACGACGCGCGCTACCTCCGCTCGCTCCTCACCGATCCCGCCTTGCCCCTCGAGATCGCGGCGCCCG
>JAEUKG010001232.1 GCA_016794325.1 Myxococcales bacterium
TGGGCGCCGATCTCGTCGTCGAGTCGCCGAAGTGGCACGCCTTCGACCGGGTGAAGGCCCTCGCGCCCCCGCTCGTGCTCGGCCGGGCCGGCATCGATTTCCCGGGTTGCCCGCCGCCGCTCCTGCCTCGCGTGTCGAGCACCGAGGTGCGCGCGAAGGTCGGCGCCGGCGCGTGGGGCGATCTCGCGCACTACGTCCCGAGCTCCGTCCTCGAGTACATTCGCGCCCGTGGCCTCTACACGAACGTCGACGACTAAGCGCAGCGCCTCACCCTCGGTCTTCATCCTCGGCGCGGGCAAGGTCGGGGCCGCGCTCCGGCACGCGCTCCGCGCCGCCGGCGTCCCCGTCACGCTGCGCCCCGCGCGCCGTCCGCTCCCGCGCCGCATCGACGCCGACCTCGTGCTGCTCGCGGTGCGCGACAAGGACCTCGCGCCGCTCGCGGAGCGCATCGCGGCGGCGGGGATCCTCGACCGTCGATCGGCGGTGGTTCACGCGGCCGGCGCGCTCGACGCGACCCCGCTCGCCGCGCTGCGCGGCTCGTGCGCGGGGGTCGGGCAGATGCACCCGATGATCTCGTTCGCGTCGACGACGATCTTCCCGTCGCTCGCGCGCGGCAACGTGCACGTGCAGGGCGACCCCGTGGCGGTGGCGCGAGCCCGCGCGGTCGCGCGCCGCCTCGGGATGACCCCGCGAACGTTCCCGTCGCTCGACTCGGTCGGCTACCACGCGGCCGCGGGCCTCGTCGCGAACGGCGCGGCGGCGCTGGCGGCGGCGGGCGTGGCGCTGCTCGGGCGTGCAGGAGTCCCTGCGTCCGAGGCGCCGAAGCTCCTCGGCCCCCTCCTGCGGAGCGTGGGCGACAACGTGGAGCGCATGGGCTTCCCGCAGGCGCTCACCGGGCCGGTGCGCCGCGGGGATCCCTCCGCGATCGAGAAGCAAATCAAGACGTTGCGGGAGCGCTTGCCGGAGGTGCTCCCGCTCTTCGCGGAGGCGGGGCTCCTGCAGATCCCCATCGCTCGGGAGCTCGCGGAAGGGCCGCCGGGCGGCCTCGACGCGATGCGCGATATTTTCATGAACGTTCTCGCGCCATTGCGAGCGGCGCCCGCGCCGCGCCGAAAAGCGACGCGTGCCTGAAAAAAGACGCGCGCTACGCTTGAAGGGAAGGGCTTTGTTGGTACGGTTGCCGCGTTGGTCCTCGCCGCACACACTCCTCAGTCGCAGCAGAGCCCCTCGTTCTCGAGCACGGGCCTGTCGGCGCTCGACGATCGCCTGGGTGAGACGCGCCCGGGCGCGGTGATCGTGCGGGCCGCGCCCGCGGCCGGAGACGCGCTCCTCTCGTACGTCGCGCGCAAGCTCTCGGCCTCCGGCGTCGGCGTCGCGACGCTGCGGCGGCACGCGGGCGCGTCGATGTTCCGGGAGCTGATGTCGCAGCTCGCCTCGCAGCCGGCCGAGATCGACCCCGCGCGCTGCGCGGAGCAGGTCGCGGTGGCGGCGATGCACCGCCGCGTCGCGCTCGTCCTTCCGCGCCCGCCGCAGGGCACCTGGGACTCGCTCGTGGCCGCGGAGCTCGCGCCGCGGGCCCGCACGCTCATCGTGTTCTTCGAGGACGAGACCTCCCCGGTGCTCTCGGGTGAGGTGTTCCACGTCGAGACGACGCTCGACGACGCCGACAAGGCGCGCTGGTACGCGGCGATCGCGCTCGACGCGCAGCGCGTCGTCGCGTCCAACGACATCCTCGAGCTCGAGGCGTGGTGGAAGGTGGCCCGCCGCACCCGCGGTGACGCCGCCGACGTCACCGCCACCGACGTCCCGATGAACGCGCGCGACGCCGTGCTCGCGCTCGGGCTCGTCGGGCGCGCGTGGCCGCGCGCGCACGCGGCGCTGCTCGCGCCCGAGGCCTCGTGGGCGGCCGGCATGGAGGCGGACCTCGTCTCCTCCGAGCGCGGCTGGCTCGCCCTCGACCCCTCGGCCGAGCGCGCGGGCGCGTCGCTCGCGGCGGGGGCGACCGCGTGCGTCGCGCGCGAGGCCGCCGCCGCGCTCGACGCCGTGTTCGGCAAGGACCCGTGGGCGCTCGAGCGCGCCGCCGAGCTCTGGCTCGGCGCGGGCGACGTCGAGCCCGCCGACGCCGCGCACGCCCGCTCGCTCTCGCTCCTCGGCGACACCACCGCGCGGCGCGAGCTCGTGTCGCGGTGGTTCGACACCGTGGCCGAGACCTCCGGCGACCACCAGCTCGTCCTCCGCACCCGCGCCGCGACGCGGGCCCTCGAGATGGGTGAGGCCGACGAGGCGCTCCGCTGGGCCCAGGGCGCGGCGAACATGGGCGTCCGCGACGACGCGACGCTCCTCTTGTTGCTCGGCCGAGCCAAGGTCGGCACCGGTGACTTCGTCGCGGCGCGCGTGGCGCTCCAGCGCGCCCTCGACCTCTGCGGCGACGCCGAGGTCCGC
>JAEUKG010001254.1 GCA_016794325.1 Myxococcales bacterium
CGCACGCCATCGCGGCGACGCTCACGCCGAAGGAGCTCAGGGACCTCTTCCCGCCCGCGGTGGAGCTCGTGCGGGTCGGCACGACCCGGGTGATCGCGCGCTACGGGCCGGCGCGCTGGGCCGCGGCCTACGACTTCGGCGCGGTCGTCCTCTTCGGGCTCGACGCCGCGGCGCGCGACGCGGTCGTCGCCGCCCTCACCGCGCGCGAGCCCGACGAGGTGCTCGTGGAGAGCTTCTCGATCGAGCTCCGCGCGGGCAGCGCCCCCGAGGTGCATTTCGATCGCGTCGTCGCGCCGGTCCTCGACGACCGCCTGGTCGAGGTCGTCTCGCTCGTCATCGCCCAGTCGGTGGCGATGGAATACTACGAGGCCGACGTCGACGCGATCATCGGCTCGATCAAGAGCCTGTCGGCCGACCTCGCCGAGCGCGGCCGCTTCCGCGCTCGCGACCGCGAGCTCCTCTCGTTCATCGGGCGCGGCATGGCGATGCGCACCCGCGTGGTGCACACCCTCGCGCTGCTCGACGCGCCCGCCCTCACGTGGGACAGCGAGACCCTCGACCGCCTCTACCGGGCGCTCCGCGGCTCGTTCGAGATCGAGGACCGCTACCGCGCCCTCGACCACAAGCTCGGCATGATCCAGGACAACCTCGAGCTCTTCGTGGATCTTTCGCGACGCGCCCGCAGCTTCGCCCTCGAGGTGCTCGTCGTCGTCCTCATCGCGACCGAGCTCGTGCTCGGCCTCGTGCGGCACTGACGCTACTTGTACGCGGCGTTGCAGACCGCGCGGCACGCGTGGAAGCCGCTCGCCGCGTCGTCGGTGTAGCCGGCTTCGTCGCAGCAGTCGTAGCACTGCCGGAGGTAGCTCCGCGTCGACCAGAAGCTCGTGCCGCGCGCGCACGAGCGGCCGGTGGCGATCGCCGGCGTGTCGTTCGCGAGCGGCCGCGTCGGATCGTAGTCGACCATGCGCGACGCGGTCTCGCCCGGCGCGCACGCCCACTGCTCTCCGCAGTTGCCGCACGCGAAGCGGAGCCCGTCGTTCAGGAGGTCGAGGTTCCGCCGGACGCCGATCGGGTTCGCGGCGTCGAGCTGGATGAGGCCCTCGGTCATCGCCTCGGCGACCCGGTAGCCGAGCTTCAGGATGTCGCGGACGCTGCCCGAGCTCGCGAGCTTGGTGACCGCGGTCGCGAGGAGCGGCCCCGCGCGGACGGCGTCGCGCGCGGTGACCGCCACCCGCAGCGCTTGGACCTCGGCCGTCGCCCCCGCGACCTCGGTGAGGGCGCCGAGGAAGGCCTGCGAGAGGCGGAGCACCTGCGCGGGCGCGCCGGACGCGACGATGGCCTCGATGGCGATCGCGGCCGCGGTGACGTAGCCCGCGACCGCGGCCGCGGCGCCGGCCCCTGCGAGCCCGATCTGCGCGCGGTTCGCGCCGCACGCGACGTCGACCGCGCTCAGGGCCTCGGCGCTGCCCTCGGCGACGGGCTCTTCCGGCTCGGCGGCGCACCCGGACGCGGCGACGAGCGACGCGACGAAGGTGAGGGGAATGGCGGTTCGACGGATCGTACGGTGCACCTTGGGGTCGTTTCCGAGCGCGAAGCTCGGCACTGCACGCGACGTGCCTCCGGGCTCGCGCGCCCCTCGGGCGGCGCGCAAGCCCTGCGGGACGGACCGCGCGACAGCGGCGTCGTAAAGATCGCGCGACGACGGGTGCCCCACGGACGCGGCGTGGATCGCGCGGCCGGGAGTGAGGGCCGCCGACCGCGGATCACTCCGCGTACATCTTGATGCCGGTGGCGGCGAGGAAGCTCATTCGGTACGCCTCGTCCCAGTCGGGGTGCCGGACGAGGACGTGGCCGTCGGACAGGAGCGTGTGCCGCCAGTTGCGGCGCGGGGTGCCGGGCCGGAGGAGCTTCTCTTCGACGACCCAGGGATCGCAGGCGCGGAGCCAGTCGCCGAGCCCGGTGATCCGGGTGATGCGGCCCTTTCCGAGGGCGCGCTTGAAGACGATCCCGGCGTTGTATTTGCGGGTCGTAGGGGCCTCGAACTTCCCGAAGCAAGCGACGCGGGCCCACTCGCGGAAGAGATCGATGTCGCACGTGTAGTTCATCTGGTCGACGAGGTGAGCGCCGCCGGGGCGGCAGCCGATCTCGCCGAACACCGCCTCGCCCTTCGGCGTCAGGAACCACTCCATGTGGGTGAAGCCGTCGCCCATGCCGAGGGCCGAGAGGACCTTGCGGCCGAGCTCGAGCCCGCCCTGGAGCTTCGGCTGGGCGAGATCGCGCACGGTGATGATGACGGGGCTGATCCACTCCTCCGAGCGGGCCTCGAGCGGCTTGGGCAGGTAGGCGGCGACGTTCTCGAACGCGGGCTTGCCCTGGATCGACACGGTGTCGAACGTGAACTCCTCGCCGCGGACGTACTCCTCGCAGCTCGCCTCGGTGACGCCGCGCATCTTGGGGATCGTCTCGTCGAGCTGCTTCGCGTCGTCGACGCGGTAGGTGTCGGCGCTCCCCGCGCCGGCGATCGGCTTGAGCACGAGCGGGTAGCCGATCTCCTCGGCCGCCGCGCGCATCTCGGCCTCGGTCTTCACCCGGCGCGAGCGGGGCACCCGCAGGCCCGCGGCGCGCACGCGCTCCTTCATGAGCTGCTTGTCGCGGAACCCGCGCACCGCGTCGACGCTCATGCCGGGCATGCCCCAGCGCTCGCGGAGGCGGGCGGCGAGGATGACGGTGGGCTCCCAGTTCGAGAGCACGCGGTCGACGCTCTTGCCGCGCAGCCACGCCGTCACCCGGTCCATCACGTCGTCCTCGGCGAGGATGCGGGGAACCTGCAAATAGTCGTGGAGGTACGGGCGCACCACCTCCGGGAGCGCCTCGCGCGGGGTGTCGCCCACGCCGTAGACCTCGGCGCCGACCTCGGCGAGGCCGCGTGTATACTGCAACATTTCCGGGGGGTAGATCGGCGCGAGGAAGACGACCCGCATGCGCCCTCATTACCACGCGCCCGCGGCGGCGAAACGCGCACTTTTCGCGCGTCGTCGCCCGGGCGCGGGCGCCGGGCGGCGCGTTTTCCGGGTCGCAGCCGACGGGGTTGACGCGTGCGCGGCCACCGTACACCCTGCGGCGCCATGCCCCGGAACGTCATCTTCGCCGCGCCTTTTCCGATCGAGACCACGATGCGGTTCGCCCGCGCCGCTGCTCGGCTCGCGGACGTCCGTCTGCTCGGCGTCGTGCACACTCCGCCGACGGGGCGCGAGGCGGAGCTCTTCGACGACATCGTCCGGGTCACCCAGCCGCTCGACGCGGGCGACCTCATCGACGCGGTCGAGGTCCTCAAGCGGCGGCACGGCCAGCCGCACCGCATCGTCGGCATCCTCGAGGCGATGATGGTGCAGCTCGCGCAGGCGCGGCAGCACTTCGGCGTGCCGGGCACGCGGCCGGAGGTCGCGGAGCTCTTCCGCGACAAATCCCGCATGAAGGACGCGCTCCGGGCGGCGGGGCTGCCGGTCGCGCGGCACAAGCTCGTGACCTCTGCGGACGACGCGCGCGCGTTCGCGGAGGAGGTCGGCTTCCCGATGGTGCTCAAGCCGCCGGCGGGGATGGCGGCGAAGGCGACCTTCCGGGTCACCGATCGCGATCAGCTCCTCGGCGCGGTCGCGGGCATGCGCGTGGACGCCCAGTCGCCGGTGCTCGCGGAGGAGATGCTCCGCGGCAAGGAGCACAGCTTCGAGACGGTGACCGTCGGCGGCGTCCCCCGGGTGTCGTCGGTGTCGCGGTACCTGCCGAGCTGCCTCGAAGTGCTCGAGAACGACTGGATCCAGTGGGCCTGCATCCTGCCGCGCGAGCTCGACGCGCCGGTGTACTCGCGCGCGCGCGAGGTCGGCTTCGCGGCCATCCGCGCGCTCGGCCTCGACGACGGCATGACCCACATGGAGTGGTTCGAGCGCGAGAACGGCGAGGTCGCGATCGGCGAGATCGCGCAGCGGCCGCCCGGCGCGAACATCACCCGGATGACGGGCCTCGCCCACGGGATCGACCCGTACCGCGCCTGGGCGCGCGCGGTGATCGACGGCGAGCTCGACGCGCCGTGGGAGCGCAAGTACGCGGTCGGCTGCGCCTTCCTGAGGGGCATGGGACGGGGCCGCGTGGTCGGGGTGTCCGGCGTGGCCGAGGCCCAGGCCAAGGTGCGGGGCCACGTCATCGAGGCGCGGCTGCCGCAGGTCGGGGCGATCAAGAGCGACAGCTACGAGGGCGACGGCTACGTCATCGTCCGCCACCCGAAGACCGAGGTGGTCGCGGCGCTGGTGAAGACCATCATCGAGACGGTGCGGGTCCACTACGCCGGCTGATCCGCGGAGGCCCTCCTCCCGCGCGAGGGCACCCTCCCCCACGCGAGCGCGCCCTCCCCCGCGCGAGGGCACCCTCCCCCTCCGCCTCGAGCCCGGCGGATCCTCCTCCCGCGAAATTGGGCAGCTTGCTGCCCATTCTTGCGGCCGGGGGATCGGCCCCCCGCCCCGCGGCGGATCGCCCTCCCGAAATTAGGCAGCTTGCTTCCCATTTTCGCGACCGGGATCCCCCCGCGCGAGGAGCCCTCCCCCGCCGCCTCGAGCCCGGCGGATCCTCCTCCCGCGAAATTAGGCAGCTCGCTGCCTATTTTTCGACGGGGCACATCTCCCTGGAATCGTTGCCGTTTCGGCAGGAGCTTCAGGGCTTCGGCTTCGCGCAGTCCCAGCGCCACGGCCCCTCCTCGAGGGCATCGCCTGCCCTCGCGACGAGCTTGCACCCGGCGGCCGTCGGGCCGTGCCGCGGGCCTCCCTTCGGCGGATCCGCCTTCTGCCGGGCGCCGGCGTCGTCGACGTGCTCGATCGCGAAGGCGGGCCCGGACCAGCCGTACATCCCGTACGACATCGCGAACCGCCCGCACCAGCGGCACGCGCACGACGTGTTCTGGTGGGGCCAGTCGGCGCCGCCCGCGCTCACCTCGGCGAGCGTCGCTCCGCGGCCGGTGTCGTCGGGCCACCCGCGCCAGAGCCGAGCCGCGGGCTTCACGGTCCACGTCGCGCCGCTCGCGAGGTCGCG
>JAEUKG010001265.1 GCA_016794325.1 Myxococcales bacterium
CCGCCGAAGAAGCGCCCGCGGGTGGACGATCCCGCCGGCCTCGAGCTCTTCGCCGACGCCCTCGCGCGCGAGGGCCTCGCCGTGAGCGCTCCTCCGTCGTCGCTCACGAACCTCCCGCTCGTGGAGCCGGGCGCGCGTTCGCCGGTGCTCTTCGTCGACGCGTCGCGCACCGCGCTCGAGGAGGACTCGGCGGCGCGGCTCGTGCGGTGGGTCGAGTCGGGCGGCGTGCTCGTGCTCGCCGGGAGCCCCGCCACGTGGCCGGCCGCGTTCGACGCCCACCCCGCGCCGTGCCCGGAGGGGATCGCGCGCTTCGACGACGGGGGCTGGGTCGGCCTCGACGCCGAGACCCTCGACGACGACGTCCTGCCCGCACCTCCTCCTCCGGCGGACGTGCGGATCCGCGACCGCTCGTGCTTCGCGCGCGCGGGCTCCCTCGCGCTCGCTCGCTCGGGCTCGGCCTCCTTCGCGGCGCGCTTCGACCACGGCAAGGGGCTCGTGGTCGCGGTGGGGTCGGCCGAGCCGTTCACCAACGTGGCCCTCTCGCGCCCCACTGGAGCGCGCGCGGTGGCCTACACGCTCCGCGCGCTCGGCGAGCCGATGTCGCGCGGGGGCGCGGTGTGGATCGCGCGCCCGGACGACGGCGTGCCGCCCCCGACCAACCCCCTGTCGGCGCTGGCCCGGGCCGGGCTCGTCCAAGGGCTCGTGCACGGCCTCGTCTTCGCGGTCCTCCTCTTCCTCGCCGCGGGCGTGCGCCACGCGCGCGCGACCCCCGAGCGGCCGCCCACGCGCCGCGCGTTCGTGGAGCACGTGCTCGCCACCGGCGCCTTCTACGCGAAGCGGCGCGCTGCGCGCCACGCGCTCGCGGCCCAGGCGAAGTACGCGGACGAGGAGATCCGCGGTCGATCGCCGCGCGACCCCGCCGAGGCGCTGCGCGCCGCCGCCGCCGCCTCCGGCGCGACGGTGGAGGAGCTCGAGCGGCTGCTCGCGTTCGCGGCCGCGCCGGGCGACGACGACCGGAAGCCCGCCGAAGACCTGGCCGATCTCGCCGCCCTCACGCGGATCGTCGGCCGACTGCAGAAGCCCGCCAAGGAGGTTTGAGCTTTGGATCCGAGCACCTTCACCGACCGCTTCGAGAGGCTCCGCGCCGAGATCGCCAAGGCGATCGTGGGCCAGCGGGATCTCGTCGACGGCCTCCTCGTCGCCCTCGTCGCCCGCGGCCACGTCCTCGTGGAGGGCGCCCCCGGGCTCGGCAAGACGCTCGTCGCGCGCGCCCTCTCGCACGCGTCGGGGCTCTCGTTCAAGCGCGTGAGCTTCACCCCCGACCTCATGCCGAGCGACGTCACCGGGTCGTCGCTCTTCGATCGTCAGGCGGGGTCGTTCACGTTCGTCGAGGGGCCGATCTTCACCCAGCTCCTCCTCGCCGACGAGATCAACCGCGCGCCCGCCAAGACGCAGAGCGCGCTCCTCGAGGCGATGCAGGAGCGGCAGGTGACGGTCGACGGGAAGACCCACCCGCTGCCGCCGCCGTTCGTCGTCGTCGCCACCCAGAACCCGGTGGAGTCGCAGGGGACGTACCCGCTGCCGGAGGCGCAGCTCGACCGCTTCCTCGTGAAGCTCACCGTCACCGATCCGCCGCCCGACGTGGAGCTCGCGATCGTGCGCCGCCACGCCGACGGCTTCGACCCGCAGCACCTCGGCGGGCTCGCCACGGTGCTCGGCCCCGGCGAGCTCGACGCGATGCACGCCTCCGCGCAGGCGGTGCGGCTCGACGACGCCGTCGGTCGGTACATCGTCGACCTCGTGCGGCGCACGCGGACCGACCCGAGTCTCGAGCTCGGCGCGTCGCCGCGCGCGTCGATCGCGATGCTCCGGGCCGCCCAGGTGATCGCCGCCAGCGAGGCGCGCGACTTCGTCACCCCCGACGACGTGAAGGCGATGGCCAAGCCCATCCTGCGCCACCGGGTGATGCTCCACCCCGACGCCGAGCTGTCGGGGGTGTCGGTCGAAGATCGCATCGACGAGATCCTGCGGGCGGCGCCGGTGCCGCGCGCCGCGGCGTGAACGGCCGCTCCCCCGAGCCCCTCCCGTGATCCTCCCGACGAGACGCCTGGTCGTGTTCTTCGGCGTCGCCACCGCGCTGGCGACGTTGGGCGGCCTCGTGCGCGATCTCGCCCCCGCGGCGTGGATCCTCGACGGCGTGCTGGCCGGGCTCGCGCTCGCCGACGTCGCGTTCGTGCTCCGCGCCCGGACGCGCGTCCTGCGCCACGCCGCCCCGATCTGGTCGCTCGGCCGGAAGAACCCGGTGACGCTCACGGTGCAGAGCCTGTCTCGCCGGCGCCTCGTCGGCACGGTGATGGACGATCCCGTGCAAGATACACATGTCTCCGCGCTCCCGGGCGCGATCGACGTCCCGCCCCACGGGGAGGTCGTCCTGCGCTACGAGGTCACCCCCGAGCGCCGCGGGAGGCGCGAGCTCGGCGCGGTGACGGTGCGCACCCTGGCCCCGCTCGGGCTCGTCGCGCGGCAGGAGCGCACGCCGCTCGCCCAGGCGGTGGAGGTCTACCCCGACGTCCACGCGGCGCGCGCGCTCGAGATGTTGCGGCGCCAGGGCCGGAGCGACGCGCGGCTCGGCTCGCTCCGGGTCCGCGGCGGCGACACCGAGTTCGAGCGGCTGCGCCCCTACCAGGCGGGCGACGAGGTGCGGCGCGTCGACTGGCGCGCGACCGCCCGGCGCGACGACCTCGTGGTGCGGCAGTTCCAGGCCGAGAGCGATCAGAACGTCGTCTTCGGCATCGACGTCGGGCGCTCGATGCGCGAGAAGTCGGGCGAGCACGCGGCCATCGACTGGGCGCTCAACGCGGCCCTGCTGGCCTCGGACGTCGCGATCCGCGGGGGCGACAAGGCGGGGCTCTTCACCTTCGACGACGAGCCGCGCTCGTTCATCAAGCCGCAGGGCGGCCGCCGCGGCGCGGCCCGCATCGTGCGCTCGGTGTACGACCTCGAGGCGTCGCTCGCGGCGACCGACTACCGGGCGGCGATGGCGTCGCTCAAGACGCGCCTGCGCGCGCGATCCCTGGTCGTCATTTTCACGCGCGTCCTCGAGCCGCGCGCCGCCAAGGAGCTCGCGGCGGCGGTGCGCCTGCTCATGCCGAAGCACCTGCCCCTCGTCGTCTTCTTCCGCGAAGAGGAGATCGAGCGCCTCGCCGGCACCGTCGGCTCCGGCGCCGTCGACCTCTACGCCGCGGCCGCCGCCGCC
>JAEUKG010000047.1 GCA_016794325.1 Myxococcales bacterium
GGCTACGAACGTCATGAAGTCGGGGGCGCGTGACGTGAGGATCGCGACCGTGCCCCCGCTGTCGGCGACGCCGTACGGGGCGTCGCCGGGCGCGACGAGATCGGCGCGGGCCTGCGCGCCCGCGGCGTCGAGCGACGACACGTGGACCTGCCCGCCGCTCGCCCACGCGACGAGAGAGCCGCCGGCGGCGTTCGCGGCGAGCACGGCGCGGCGGCCGTTCGCCGGCGCGCCGGGGACGGGCGAGGTGCGCAGGCCGGAGGCGAGCGAGGTGCGGCACGCCGCGCCGCCGCTCGAGGCGCCGCCGCTCGAGGCGCCGCCGCTGGACGAGGCGCCGCCGCTCGACGCGCCGCCGCCGCTCGAGGCGCCGCCGCTCGAGGCGCCGCCCCCGCCGGAGCTCGAGGTCTCGTCGCCCTCGCCGGAGCAGGCGAGCGAGGCGCAGGCGGCGAAGGTGGCTGCGAGGGCGACAGCAGTGGAGGCGCGCATACATCTCCTACGAGCACGTCTCGTGCCTGGATCCACCTTAGAAGATTCGCGATTTTGCCGCGTTCGCGGGCGATCGCGCACCTGGTGGGAGAGGTGGAGCGCCCACGCCAGCGTGGAGCGCTGCCCCCGTCGGGTCAGGGCTTGGCCGGCGGCTTCGGCGGCGCGGCGGGCGGCTTCGGCGGCGTGGCCGGCGGCTTCGGCGGCGCGGGCGGCGGCGCGGGCGGCGTCGGCGGCGCCGCGCCGCCCTTCGGCTTCTTCGCGCTGTGGCGCTTGAGCTCCTGCATCCAGCGGTCGACGGCCGAGCCGGGCGCGTGATCGCGGCGAATCGCGGCCTCCATGGGCCACCAGGCGACGGGCTTGTCGTTGATGGCGAAGACGATGTCGTACGAGCCCTCGCGCGTCGCGAGCGGAGGCGAAGCCACGCCCATGCAGCTCCACGAGTGGGTGGGCCGGAGCTCGCGCTGGAAGCAGCCGTCGGAGCGCCCGACGATGTTGCCGGCGTCATCGAGCACGTAGGCGGTGATCGACACCTGCCGGCCGCTCCACCCCCGCGTCCCGCGCGCGATCCAGGTGAAGCCGACGCGCCGGGGGAAGCTCCGCTCGTACCAGCTCGCGCGGATGCCGCGCATCATGAGCGGGTCGTCGTTGCCGCCCTGGGCGACCACGATGTCGACGTCGGGGTCGCCGTCGTCGACCGCGTCCTCGTCGCCGTCCTCCGCGAGCTCCTCGTCGTCCTCCTCGAGGTCGAGGTTGACGACCGAGCGCCCGATCTCCGTGCCGTCCTTGTTCGCGACGACGTGGTACTTGCCGTGCACCTTCGGCACGAAGCGGAGGTGGGCGGACGCGAACGCGACGCGCTGCTTGCCGTCCACGTTCACCGTGGCCGGCCAGGTCGCGACCACGGTGTTGTTGGGATCGGTCGCGGTGAACTCGACGCTGTTCGAGCCCTTGGGGAGGCCGAAGAGCATCGCGACGACGGGGATGCGCACGCCGTCGGACTTGGCGGGGATGGTGTGGGCGTTGCCGAAGATCGACGCGACCTGCTCGCCGCTGGGGCTCCGGCCGACGTTCAGGCGGTCGGTGATGAAGAGGTCGGCGTAGACGCGCGCCCGGTGCTTCTTGGCATAGTCCGCGAGGATCGGCTGCACCGCCGGGGGCCGGCCCGCGATGACCTCGCGGACGTCGGGGGCGTACGTCGCGCTCGAGATCGAGGCCACCGGGAAGAGGCCGCCGCCGGTGAAGAGGATGGCGTGGTTGACGCCGAGGACGCGGGGCTTGCCCTGGGCGTCGAGGTCCACGACCGGGCCGCCGGAGAAGCCGGGGTACACCGCGGCGTCGAAGAGGACGAGCTTGGCGCCGAACATGTCGATGACGCCGCTCGCGATGCCGGCGCTCATGCCCCACGACAGCGCCCACGCGCCCGATCCGGTGTGCCCGAGGGCCCAGACGGGCTTGCCGACCTGGATGTCGACCGTCTCGAGGCGCAGCGGGGGGACGTTCTTCAGCGGGGTCTTGGGCTTGAGCACGGCGACGTCGCGGACGTCGTCGAGGCGCACGAGCTCGGCCTCCACCGTCTCCCCGGCGCGGGTGGTCACCTTGAGGCGGTCCGGCCGCTGGACGACGTGGGCGGCGGTGACGATCTGCCCGCCCTCGACCATGAAGCCGGTGCCGTGGGGGGGAGTGGCGCGCTTGCTGGAGACGTCGATGACGCGTTTGGGCGCGCGGTGGTGCTCGTCGCCCATCGACGCCTCTATCTCCTTGCGCTCAGCCTCGCGGTCCGCCTCGTCGTCGTTGAGGATGGCGACGATGGAGGGCGCGACCATCTCGAAGATCGCGGCGGCGGTGGGGGTCGGAGGCGCGGCCGGGGCCGCCGGCGGCGCCTTGCCCCCACACCCGAAGACGCTGATCACGGCGCAGAAGACGCCGACCCCGAGAGACCTCTTCACCATGGGCCGAGCGTACCGGCGCGGGGCGGCGGTGAGAAGACCTCGCGCCGCGCGCCGCGGCGCGGCTCGAACGGGGTCCCGCGCGCCGCCCGGTTGGAGTAAGCTTCGGGCGATGCCCGACCGACAGCCCGGCGAAGCCGAGACCCTTCCGCGCTCGCGCGAGACGACCGCCGCGCCGCGCCTCGAGCTCCGGGTGGTGGCGGAGGGGGGACGCGAGGTCGACCGCACCGTGGTCCTCGACGGCGACTTCTTCCGCATCGGCTCGCACCCGTCGAACCACCTCGTGCTCGACGACCCGCGCGTGAGCCGCTTCCACTGCCACGTCGAGCGCGCGTCGACCGCGTGGCGGGTGTCGGACGCCGGCTCCAAGAACGGGACCTTCGTGGCGGGCGTGCGCGTGCGCGAGGCGGATCTGCCGTCCCCCGAGTGCACGCTCGAGCTCGGCGACTCGCGGGTGCTCGTGCTCGAGCGGCCGGCGGCGGTGTCGGCGGAGGTGCTCGAGCAGGCGAGCTTCGGCGAGCTCTACGGGCGCTCGCTGCCGATGCGGAAGCTCTTCGCCCTCCTCGACCGCGTGTCGCGCTCCGAGGCCAACGTGCTCATCGAGGCCGAGAGCGGCACCGGCAAGGAGCTCGTGGCGAGCGAGATCGTGCGGCGCGGCCCCCGCGCGAAGAAGCCGTTCATCATCGTCGACGGCAGCGCGATCAGCCCCGCGCTCTTCGAGAGCGAGCTCTTCGGGCACGTGAAGGGCGCGTTCACGGGCGCCGAGCGCGACCGCGTGGGCGCGTTCGAGGCGGCGAACGGCGGGACCGTCTTCCTCGACGAGATCGGGGAGATGCCCCTCGAGATGCAGCCCAAGCTCCTGCGGGCGCTCGAGGCGCGGGAGATCCGCCGGGTGGGGGAGACCAAGACGCGGAGCGTGGACGTGCGCGTCATCGCAGCCACGAACCGCAGGCTCGATCGCGAGGTGAACGAGGGGCGCTTCCGCGAGGACCTCTTCTTCCGGCTCAGCGTCGTTCGGGTGCGCATCCCGCCGCTGCGCGACCGCGTCGACGACCTCGAGCTCCTCGTCAACGTCTTCCTCGAGGCGCTGGGGGCGCAGACGTCGCGCCACCTCTTCACCCCCGAGGTGCTGGCCGAGATGAAGGCGTGGGAGTGGCCGGGCAACGTGCGCGAGCTCCGCAACTACGTCGAGCGCGCCGTGATCTTCGGCACCGCGGGGCCCGCGGCGGAGCACGCGGCGGCCGGGAGCTCGACCGCGCCTCCGGCGCCGATCGACCTCGACGTCTCGTTCCGCGAGGCGAAAGAGGACCTGGTCGCGTCCTTCGAGCGCCGCTACCTCGCCGCGCTCATGGACTGGGCCGAGGGCAACGTGAGCCGCGCCGCGCGGAAGGCGAAGATGGACCGGATGAACCTGCACCGCCTCGTGCAGCGCTACAACCTGAAGGGCAGCGGTTCGCTGAGAGACTGAAGCCGGCGCGAGCGCTCGCGGGGCGAGCGCCGGCCGGCTTCGGCGCGTCGTCGGCAGGCGAGGGTCAGCCCTCCTGCTTCGACTCCTTCTCCTTCTTCTTCTCCTTCTTGAGGAGATCGCGGATCTCGCCGAGGAGCTCGACCTCGGTCGGGCCCTTCGGCGCCTCTTCGGCCTTCTTCTCGCCCTTGGCCTTCTGGATCGCCTTCACGATGAAGAAGATCGCGAGGGCGACGATGAGGAAGTTGATGAGGATGGTGGTGAACGAGCCGTACGAGAGGGCGATCGCCCCCGCCTTCTTCGCGGCCTCGAGCGTCTCGTAGGGCCCCGGCGTCTTGCCCTCTTTGAGGACGCTGAACTTGTTCGTGAAGTCGATGCCGCCGGTCGCCGCGGCGATCGGCGGCATGATGATGTCGTCCACGAGGGACTTCACCACGTTGCCGAACGCGCCGCCGATGATGACGCCGACCGCGAGGTCGACCATGTTGCCCTTGAAGGCAAATTCCTT
>JAEUKG010000068.1 GCA_016794325.1 Myxococcales bacterium
ATCGACCGCGCGACCGCGGCCGCGCTCAACCCCGACTACGACGCGGCCACCATCGTCGAGGAGGCCGCGCTCACGGGGTACGTCGTCGCCGCCGATCTCTCTGCGCCGCGGCGCGCTCGACCGAAGGCGGCCTCGAAGCCCGCGGCTCCGCGCCCGGCGCGCCCCGCGGCTCCGAGCTTCGGGGCGGCGGAGTTCACCGTGCGCTGCGCCCCCGACCACGTCGCGCTCGTCGTGCACGGCAAGGTCGTGGCGAAGCTCGGCGAGGACGTCTACGAGGAGCTCTTCGATCACGTGAGGGCGCGCCTCACGCGGCGCCGGCGCTGAGGGCGCGGCGCGGCCCGGGAGGGCGCGGGGCCGCGCCCCTCCGGATCACTGCGAGCGCCGGTAGACGAGCTTGCCCTTCACCGGGTCCTCGAGCGCGACCACGTCGTCGTGGGCCTCGACGACCAGCTTCGCCGGCCCCTTCTGCGCCGCGTGGATGCCCTCGTCCTTGCCGGTCGGCTCGATGGTGACGGTGGTCGGGGTCCTGTCGACGATCCGGAACGTGGCCTTGTGGTAGACCTCGCCGTCGCCGTACGACACGAACACGAGCTCGCCGGCCGCGTTCTTCTCGAAGCGCACGCCCTCGAGCGCCGCCTCCTTGGCGGTCTTCGCGTAGCAGTCGCTGCTCTGGAACGAGCAGCGGAGCTTGAGGATCGACGCGACGCGGTGGGAGTCGTCGAGCGAGAAGGCGAACGTGCCGCCCTTGGTCACGATCTCCTCCGCCGAGGCCTTGGTCGCGCCCGCGGGAGCGGCGGCGGTCGCCTCGTCGGCGGCCGGGTGGCTGCAGGCGGCGGCGGAGGCGGAGAGGGCGAGCGAGAGGGCGAGCGCGAGCGAGCGACGGTTCATGGTGGACCTCGTGGGGTGGGCGCGCTCCCGTCACGAGGCCTCCTGCCTCGCTTCGTCTCGCGCGCGGTTCGAAGAGCACAACGCGCCCGCTCCGAGGCTGTGACGAAAATTTCTCGCCGCGCGCGCGGGCGGCCGCGCCAGCGCGGAATCGCGAGCGGCGGCGGGCGTTTAGCGCGCGCGCCCGGCGTCGCCCCGCGGGGCCGGCGTCGCCGCGGCGTCCGCGTCGTCGCACTCCTCGAGCAGCCCCATCATCAGCCAGTCGGCGTCGTCTTTGATCTCGGCGCCGAAGGCGGCGACGCGGAACGTGTCGGCGCCGCACGGACGCTCGAGGTGCGCCGACGCGAGGCACCGACCGGCGTCGCACGGCAGGCGCACGAGGGCGACCGCGCGCGCGCCCGTGACGCTGGCCTTGTCGCCGACCCACACGTCCGCGCGGGCGCGCACGAGCGCGCCGCACGGCCCGGCGACGCACCCGGGGCTGGCGGCGCGGCGCGCGGCCTCGACGTCCCCCTGGCTCGCCGCGAGGGCGAAGCGCCTCGTGGCCGCGAGGGCGGCCGCCTCGCCCGTTTGCGGCCGACCGTCGGACGCCGGCGCGCGCGGCGCCGCGTCTTCGACGGCGACCGCGGCGGCGCTCGGCGCCGGCCCGGGCGGCGCGGGGCGCTCCCGGCACGCGACGAGCGCCACGCACGCGAGGAGGCCCGCCGCGCGAGGGGTCATTCGCCGAGGAGCTTCTTCACGTCGCCGCCGCCGGCGCCGGCGAGGGCCCCGAGGGCGCCGAGCTGGTCGACCAGCCGCGCGCGGTTGTCGAGGATGCCGAGCGTCTGCATGTGCAGCGCGCCGATGCGGTCCTCCGGCGAGAACGCGCTCTCGGTCTTCTCCATCGAGAGCTTCTCGGGCGCGTAGGCCATCTTCGGGGCGCGGGTGTCGAGGATGGTGTAGTCGTCGCCGCGCCGGAGCTCGAGGGTCACCGAGCCGCTCACGCCGGTGGCGACCCACCGCTGCAGGGCGTCCTTGGCGAGCATCGCCTCCGGGTCGTACCAGCGGCCCTCGTAGAGGAGGCGGCCGAGGCGCCGCCCGAGCGTCGCGTAGAGATCGATCGTGCCCTCGTTGTGGATCGACGACAGGAGCCGCTCGTAGGCGACGTGGAGCAGCGCCATCCCCGGGGCCTCGTAGATGCCGCGGCTCTTGGCCTCGATGACGCGGTTCTCGATCTGATCGCTCATCCCGAGGCCGTGGCGGCCGCCGACGGCGTTCGCGCGGGCGAGGAGCGCGAAGTGCGAGGTGAACGACTCGCCGCCGATGCGCACCGGCACCCCGCGCTCGTATTCGACCGTGACCTCCTCGGGCTCGATCGCGACGTCTCGCTTCCAGTGGGCGACGCCCATGATCGGGGCCACGATGCGCATGCTCGTCGAGAGGCTCTCGAGGTCCTTGGCCTCGTGGGTGGCGCCGAGCGCGTTCGCGTCGGTGCTGTAGGCCTTCTCCGCGCTCGTCTTGTAGGGCAGGCCCACCGACTCGAGGTAGGCGCTCATCTCCGAGCGGCCGCCGAACGCCTCGACGAAGGCGGGGTCGAGCCAGGGCTTGTAGACCTCGAGCGACGGGTGGACGAGGACGCCGTAGCGGTAGAAGCGCTGGATGTCGTTTCCCTTGTGGGTGCTGCCGTCGCCGAAGATGCCGACGCCGTCCTCGCGCATCGCGGTGGCGATCGCGGTCGCGGTCACGGCGCGCCCGAGGGGCGTCGTGTTGAAGTACTTGCGCCCGCCCGTCGAGAGGTGGACCGCGCCGCAGGCGATCGCGGCGAAGCCCTCGCGCGCGAGCGCCTCCTTGCAGTCGATGAGGCGGGCCGCGGCCGCGCCGTGCTCGGTCGCGATCGGCGGGATGTCGGCGCAGTCCTTCTCGTCGGGCTGACCGAGATCGGCGGTGTACGCGTGGACCGCGAGGCCCTTGCGGCTCATCCAGGCGACGGCGGCGCGGGTGTCGAGGCCGCCCGAGAAGGCGACGCCGACCTTGGTTCCGGAGGAGGGCAGGGACCGATGGATGCGGCTCATGGTGGGTCCTCTCCTATTCCGCCGCGCCGAATTCTTCAATGGTGGCGACCGCGTAGCGCCCGGCCTGGCCCGCGCACCTACATCGTCCCCTGCGGAACTCTCCCCCTCGGGCGCTGTCTGCGAGATCCTCGACCCGAGGCGCACGTATCCCTCGGACGCGAAAGGTGACCTGATGCAGAAGAAGACGGTGATCGTGGCCTCGGCGGCAGTCGCGCTCCTCGCGGGGGCGGTCATCTGGGCAGGGCGAGGGGGGAGCGCCAGGGTCTCGACCGACACCTACGCAGTAGAGGTGGCCGAGGGCAAAGAGGGGAAGATCACCGCGGCCGCGGCTCCCGTCACGCTCACCGCCTCCGACGGCTCGGGCCTGCGGCTCGTGAGCATGTCGGCGCGGGCGTCGGTGCACGATCCGCTCGCGTTCACCGAGCTCCGCCTCGTGTTCGAGAACCCGGAGGACCGCGTCCGCGAGGGCACGTTTCGCATCACCCTCCCGCAAGGCGCGTCGCTCAGCCGCTTCGCGATGAAGGTGGGCAGCACCTGGCAAGAAGGGGAGATGGTCGAGAAGCAGGCCGCGCGCCGCGCCTACGAAGACTTCCTCCACCGCCGGCAGGACCCGGCGCTGCTCGAGCAGGGCGGCGGCAACGAGTTCACCGCCCGCGTCTTCCCCATCCCCGCCAAGGGCAAGAAGGAGATCATCCTCTCCTACTCGGCGGAGCTCAAGGAGAGCGATCCGTACACGCTGGCCCTCAAGGGCCTGCCCACCCTCGACGAGCTGGACATCTCGGTGCGGGCCGAGGGCACGTCGGACGCGGTCTTCGGCTTCAAGCGGGGGCGCTTCACGCCGGGGGCCGATTTCATCGTCGACAGGAAGCGCATCCCGCGGGCGAGCGCGCTCCGCGCCGGCGACATGATGGTCGCGCGGGTCGTGCCCATGGCCGACCAGAAGAAGGAGCCGCTCGGGCGCACCATCGTCCTCTTCGACACCAGCGCGTCGCGCGCGCTCGGGCTCGCCGACTCGGCGCGGGCGCTCGCCGATCTCGTGGCGAAGCTCGACGCCGACGTGACGGTCATCCTCTTCGACCAGACGACGGACACGGTCTTCTCGGGGAAGGGCGCCACCTTCGGCGATCAGGGGGTCTCCGCGATCACGCGCCGCGGCGCCCTCGGGGCGTCGAACCTCGAGGCCGCGATCGCGAGCGCGACCGAGCTCGCGAAGGCCAAGGGCGCCGAGCGCCTGGTGGTGATGTCGGACGGCGTCCCGACGGCGGGGGAGACCGATCCCGCGCGCCTCGCGGGCAAGCTCGAGGCGCTGCGCGCGGCGGGGGTGAAGCGCGTCGACGCGGTGGCGGTGGGCGGCATCCGCGACGACGGCGTCCTGCGCAAGCTCACCCGCGGCGCGATGCCGAGCGACGGCGTGGTGCTCGGCGCCGAGCTCGGCGCGGAGGAGATCGCGCGCCGGCTCGCGCTCGGGACGACGTCCAAGGTCCCGATCAAGGTCGAGGGCGCGAGCTTCTGGTACCCGAAGACGGTGGACGGTCTGCAGCCCGGCGACGAGGTGCTCGTCTACGCGGAGCTCACCAGCCAGAGCCCGAAGGTGGTCGTGGGCGACCGCCCGCCCCAGGCGCTGTCGCCCCGCGCGGCGCCGCGCCCGCTCGTCGAGCGCGCCTTCGCCCAGGCCAAGATCGCGAGCCTCTACGAGTCGGGCGCCGACGCCAACAAGGCCGAGATCGTCCGGCTCTCGACCTCCCACCGGGTGCTGTCGCCCTTCACCGCGATGCTCGTCCTCGAGACGGATGCAGACTACAGGCGTTTCGGGATCGACCGGAACGCCAACGTCGACATCCTCACGGTGGAGGACGGCCGGGTCGCGCTCAAGAGGTCGTCGCGGGCCGGTGAGGCCGACGACGACGAGCAGGGGGGCACGGGCACCCGGGCCAAGGGCGAGGAGGGGCGGATGGGCCGCGCGCAGAACGGCGCGGCGGCGACGGCGACGGCGGCGGCGCCGCAGACCGCGCCGCGCGACGAGAGCGCGGTCGCGGGGCCGCGCGGCGGGGTCGACGTCCCGACGGAGCAGCGCCCCGCGCCTCCGGCGCCGGGTCAGGCCCGCGCGGAGGCGCTGCGCGAGGCGGCCGAGTTCGGGATGATCGGCTCGCTCGACCCCGCGAGCCCCGACCCCTGGGGACACGGGGGCGCGCCCGCCGCGTCGGCGGCGGCCACG
>JAEUKG010000122.1 GCA_016794325.1 Myxococcales bacterium
GCGTCGGCGCCGACACGGGTGTGAGGGGCGTCGCCCAGGGTCGCGAAGAGAGAGGTCGCGGGCAGGAGGCGCGAGGGAGAGCGACGCGTGGCGAAGCCCTCGAGCCGCAGTCCCCCGATCCGCGAGCCCACCGACACGAGCGCGTCGGCGAGGCCCTCGGTCGACAGGTCGTACGCCGTGCGGGCCGCCAGATCGAAGTAGCGGCTCGGCGCCGAGGCGAAGTCGGCGCCGATCTCTTGGTCGGCGATGACGCCGCGGTCGCGGCGCTGGACGTAGCCGACGCCGAGCGTCGCCCGGTCGAGGATCGACTGCGACGCCCGCCCGCCGACGGCCCAGTCGTACGCGCGATCGCCGAGCCGGGGCACCACCGGCACGCCGCCGAAGAGCTGCAGCGAGGTGCCCCAGGGCGCGCGGGCGGTCGCGTCCACGCCGTCGAGGTGGAGCGGCCGCACCGCACCCGCGCTCACCAACATTCGCCCGACGCGCGAGTCGGCCCTCCCCTTCGGGTCCTTCACCTTGAGGACGACCGTGAGCACGTCGCCGGTGGTGCCGGCGTCGCCCGTGCCGAGCCAGGCGAGGGCCTCGGCCGACACCCAGGGCCGCCGCGCTTCGGAGCCTTGGAGCACGAGGAGCCCGGCAGGAGACGGGGTCTGCGCGAGGGCGTCGCCGCGGAGGCGCAGCGGCTCCGCCGACGCGCGCCCCGACGCCGCCGTCGCCGCGATCGCCACACCGACGCCCCAGAGCGCACGCTTCTTGCTATACCGCCCGTGCGCGTCGCTCATCCGAGGGCCACCCTCACGTCGCGCTCCGAGGTCGCTCGTTGCATTCGCCGCTCTCGCTCGTCTCGCTCACGTCCGCCGCCTTCGCCGCGGGCATCCTGCTGTGGTTCTTGTTCTGGCGCCCGCCGCTCGACCGCACCACGAAGATCGCGCTCCTCTTCGGGCTCGGCGTCTTCCCCATCGGCGCGGCGGCGACGAGCAACATCCAGGGCTACGAGGCCACGACCAAGCGGGAGTTCTGCGGATCGTGCCACGTGATGGAGCCTCATCGGAGCGACTCGAACGACTTGCACAGCGTGGGCCTGGCCTCGCGCCACGCCCGCAACCCCTACTTCGGGGACAAGAACTGCTACGTCTGCCATGCCGACTACGGGATGTTCGGGACCGTGCTCACGAAGGCGGGGGGTATGCGCCACGTGTGGCTCTATTACACCGAGTTCCGCACGATGCCTCTCGAAGAAGCGAAGGAGAAGATTCACCTTCGCAATCCCTATTCCAACGAAAACTGCATGCAGTGCCACTCCACCAAGCTCCAGGGGTGGCTCGCGACCGGAGAGCACCGGTCGGCGCTCGAGGACTCGCGGACGGGCAAGGTGAGCTGCGCGAGCGTCGGGTGCCACGGCTACGCGCACCCGATCACCAAGCGGGATTGGGACCCGGCCAAGGTGCCGGCGATGCTGAAACCGAGGGACGCCGGCGCGCCCGACGCCGCCTCGCCCGACGCCGCGCCCGCGACCGGTGGCGCCGACGGAGGGGCCCGATGAACCTCGATCTCAAGCGCATGCCCGTCGACCGGGCGATGCAAGTCTTGCGCGTTGCGGCGGTTCTTGCGCTCGTCGCGCTGGGGCTCATGCTGTGGCCCGCGTTCGATCCCGTCCCCTCGGCGGTCCTCCTCGGGCTGTCGGGCGGGCAGGTCCTCGGGACGCTGAGCTTCGCCGCGTACCTCCTCGTCGTGCTGTGGGATCTGCGCAGGCGCCGGCGGGTGAAGCTCCTCGACTCGTCGACCTCGCTGCCGCCGCCGAGCCAGCCGCTGCTCGGGGCCTCCGACCGCGAGTCGGGGCCGCCGTCGGCGCCGCCCTCGTCGCGGCCGTGACCGCCGAATATCCCTGACGAGATACTCTACCGCGCGGCGCTCGGCGTGAGGCCCGCGCGCTCGAGCGCGGCCGCGAACAGCTCGGCGACGGCGCGCGCGTCGAAGGGCCACGCGTAGGTGATCCGCGCGTCGGGGTGCTCCGCGCGGAGCGCGTCGAGCGCCTCCGGGATCTCGACCTCGGCGTGGACGCCCCCCGGCGTCGGCATCGAGGTCACGACGTACACGTCGCGGACGCCCTCGGAGAGCACGCCGCGGATCGCCTCCTCGAGCGAGGGGGCGGCGAGCTCGTTGAAGGCGACGAGCACCCGGACGCCGGGGAGTCGCGCCGCGAGCGCCGCCCGCAGCACGTCGAGCCCCGCGCCGTAGGGATCGGTCTCCTCGGTCCGAGGCCAGCCGCGCACGCGCGCGTCGAGCGCTCGCTCCTCGTCGCTCGGGGGTTCGCGGCGCGCGCGGCGCGCGCCCTCGAGGGCCTTCAGCCGCGAGACGAGCTCGCGCGGGCAGTCCTTGGCCGCAGCCCCGTGCCCCACCAGCACCACCACCGGCCGCGCGACCGGCGACGACGGCGCGGCCACCGTCAGGGAGACCCGAGGTCGACGTTGGGCATCATCAACACCGACGACGCGCTCGACGGGGAAGCGCTCGCGCTCGCCGGCGCGCTCGCGGCCACCGCCGCGGTGGTCGCCGTCGGCCGCGCGACCGGCGCGGGCTGGCGCTTCACGACGACGAGGCCGGCGACGGTGCCCCCCACGATCCCGAGCACCGCGACCACCCCGACCAGGAGCCCGAGGTTCGAGCGCTTCGCCGGGGCGGCGGGCGCGAGGCTGGGCGCGGGCGGCGCGGCGGACGCGCCCTCGGGCGGCAGCGGCGGCGGCAGCGACCGCGCCCGATCGCGCATCGGCGGGAGCTCGGCGGCGGGCGCCGCCGGCGCCGAGGGCGGCAGGTTGTCGAGGATCTCGATCCCCTCGAGCGCCTCGAGGTCGATCTGCATCGTCGCCATCGGCTCGAGCTTGCCGTCGTCCTTCGCCATCGGAACTCTGGAAGCATAGCGGTGGCCGGGGCGCGCTACCATCTTTCGCGCGATGCGCGAGCACCCGGCTTCGTTCGACGTCCGCGAGGAGGTGGGCCGCTTGGTGGCGGAGCACCTCGGCCTCGCGTCGCCGATCGCGCCGGAGGCGACGCGGCTCGAGCGCGTCGCGTCGCTCTGGGGCGGCTACGGCGAGCTCCTCCGCGCGCGGTTTCCGGTCGCGGGCGAGGCGACAACCGCGATCGTGAAGTGGATCCACCCGCCCCGGGGCCCGCGGCGCGAGGACGCGCGCGGGCACGCGCGCAAGGAGCGCTCGTACGACGTCGAGGTCGCCTGGTACCGCCGCTACGCCGCGCGCTGCGGAGCGCGCTGCCGCGTCGCGACCGCGTGGGGCGCGCTCACGCGCGGATCCGACCGGCTCCTCGTGCTCGAGGATCTCGACGCCGCCGGGTTCGGCGAGCGCCGCTCGGGCTCGCGCGCCCGAGACCTCGACGCGTGCCTCGGCTGGCTCGCGGCGCTGCACGCGACGTTCCTCGGCGTCGCGCCGGACGGGCTCTGGAGGACGGGCACCTACTGGCACCTCGCCACCAGGCCCGACGAGCTCGCCGCGACGCGCGACGTCGCCGTCCGCGACGCGGCTCCCGTCCTCGACGCGCGCCTCGAGGGGGCGCGCTTCCGTACGCTCGTGCACGGCGACGCCAAGGCCGAGAACTTCTGCTTCGGGAGCGGCGGCGCGGTGGCGGCGGTCGACTTCCAATACGTCGGCGGGGGCGTGGGCGTGCGCGACGTCGCCTACCTCCTCTACGGCGCGGCGGACGCGCGCGACGTCGGGCCGCGCCTCGACCGGTACTTCGCCGAGCTCGCGCGCCACCTCGCGGAGCGCGGGATCGACGCGGGGCCGATCGAGGCCGAGTGGCGCGAGCTCTACCCCGTCGCGTGCGCGGACTTCGTCCGCTTCCTCGCCGGTTGGTCGCCGGGCGCCTACGCGCGCGACCGCGCCGGCCAGGCGCTGCTCCGCGAGGTCGCGGAGGATCTCGCGCGAGCGGCTCAGCGGCGCACGAACACGTAGCCCCCCCGGGTCGCGCCCCACACCTGGCGGCCCGCGCCGTCGTAGCCGCGATCCCACGACTCGAGGCGGTCGGCGTGGAGCGACACCTGGCTCGTCGCGTACGACGCCCCCTGGAAGTCGTTCTTGCACGCGTCGGGGCTCCGCGACGGGAGGAACTCGGTCCCCGACCACTCCTGGTCCCCGGTTCGGCCCTCGAAGTGATCGCCGACCCACCGCATCTCCACCGCGCAGCCGACGAGCTCCTTCGCGTCTTCGGCCGCGAAGGTGGGTCTCTCCGCGCGGCCGCACGCTCCGACCGCGCGCGCCGGCGCGGTGAGCTCGAGGACCCGCGAGCGCGCCGCGCCCTCGCCGGCGCGCTCGATCACGTAGAGGCGCTGGCGATACGGCTTGGAGCGCGAGCTCGACAGCGCCTGCTCCACGTAGAGGACGCGCTCGCCGAGGGGGCTCGCCACCGGGCAGATCGCGAGCGACACGTCGAAGTAGGCCTTGTCGCGCGCGGCCTGGGCCGACGAGTCGAACGTGCCCGTCAGCAGCGTCGCGAGCCGCTCCTCGACCGGCGGAAGGGCGGGCGGAGCCGCGGGGGTCGGGGCCGCGGACGAGGTCTGCGAGGGCGCGGGCGCGGGCCCCGGCTGAGGCTCGGCGGCGCAGGCCGAGGCCGCGACGGCGAGGGCGACGACGGCGAGGCGGCGAAGAGCGCTCATTTCTTCCCCCCGCAGGTCGCGGTGTTCCCGCACGTCTTGGCGCCCGTCGGGCCGCACGTGAAGACGCCCGCCGTCGCGCACTCGTCGTCGTACTGGCAGTCGGCCCCGTCGGGCTTGAGCGCCGTGCACTTCCCGGAGCCGAAGAGGTCGCAGAACGTCCCCGCGGCGCACAGCTCGGTGGGGCCGGACGAGGCGTCGCAGCTCTCGCCGAGGCCGCGCGTGACCGGCGGCCCGGAGCACTTGCCTGGGCTCTTCAGCGTCTGGCCGTCGCAGTTGAGCGAGGGCGCGCAGAAGAGCCGCTTCGCCGGGCCCGCGTCCTGCGTGAGGATGCCGCAGCTCTCACCCGTCTTCCGCCAGGGCGCGCACCGCTTCGTCTCGTCGCAGTAGCCCCCGGCCGGATCGCACTCGCCGTAGTACGTCCCGTCGCCGAGGTCCTCGCAGGGCGACCCGACCGGCGCCACCTTCGCGAACACCTCGTTGCCGCGGACGCCGAGGCACGCGGCGCCGTACAGGAGATCGTTCAGGGGCGCGCCGCAGGCCGCGGCGCCGACGTCGGCGACGCAGCGCTTCGCGCGCGCTGCGTCGTAGGTCATCCGTCCGCGCCCCACCGACGCGACCCAGCGGTCGTGCAGGATCGCGAGCTGCCCGGCGAGCTCGGCCGCGCACGAGGCCGCCGGCGGCGCGCTCTTCAGCGTGTAGGGCTTCTCGGTGAAGCGCCCGAAGAACAGGGCGTAGTCGGCGTCGGCGCAGCACGCGGTGAGGCGAGCGCAGACGGCGGCGGCGAGGTCCGCGTCGAAGCCCTTCACCGCGGCGCTGACGTCCGCGCCCGGCGGTGTCGCGGCGTCGCCGCCCGAGTCCGGCGGCGTCCACGGGCCGGCGGCGTCGACGGTCGGGCCGCCGCCCGCGTCACCGGCCGCCGACGGCGCCGGGGTCGGAGCCTCGGAGCTCGTGCACGCGACGGCGACGAGGATCGAGGCGAGCGGAGCGAGCGCGAGGACGAGACGATGGGACTTCATGGGGCGCGCCCCGAGCAGCCTCCGTGCCAGCCGAGACGCCCGTGTTTTTCGTGGTGCGGGGGCGTGGAGTCTGTATCATTTCGAGACATGGCTCGAATCGGGACAGACCCGCGGGCGCGCCTCGAGTCCCTGCTCGGGGCCGCGCGCTGGGCCGACGCCGAGGCGCTGCTGTCCGAGCTCACCGCCCGCGACGCCGGCGGGGACGTGGCGCTCCTCGCGGCGTGGCGGCGCCTCGAAGACGGCCGGGGTGCGCGATCGCGGACCGTCGCCCACGTCGCGGCCTTCCTCGAGCGCTTCCCGGGCCGCGGGGGGGATCCCTACTTCCTCCTCGAGCGCGGGCTCGCCCACCGCGCGTCGGGGGACCTCGACGCCGCGCGCCGGGATCTCGTCCTCGCGATCGACCGGCTGCCGAAGGCCGACGGCGACGCGCGCGCGCTCGGGCTCTCCGGGCTCGGCACGACGTATTTCTCCCCGTTCGACGCGCGGCGCGCGCGGCAGGCCTTCCTGGCGGCGCGCCGCGTGGCCGAGGCGTCCGAAGCCTGGAGCCGCGTCGCCGAGGCCGAGATCAACCTCGGGATCGTCCACATCCAAGCCGGGGCCATCGCCAAGGCGGCGCGCGCGTACCGGCGCGCGATGGCCCACGCGCTCACCGCCGACGACGGCCGTCTCGTCGTCATGGCGAGCTACAACCTCGGCAACTGCCTCCACGATCTCGGGAAGAACGTGAGCGCTCGGCGCGCGCTCACGCGCGCCCTCACCCTCGCCGAGGAGCGCGGCGACCGGTCGTTCGTCGCCTGGAGCACGCTCCTCCTCGGGCACCTCGATCGCAAGGCGGGCGCGCGGGACGCCGCCCGCGCGCGCTACCGCCAGGCCGCCAGCATCTTCGCCGACCTCGGCGACACCCCGACGTCGCGGGCGTGGGTCGCGTTCCACGAGGGCGAGCTGCTCGTCGAGGAGGGCGCGCTCGAGGAGGCCGAGGCGATCACCCTCGCCGCCGCGAGCGCCCCCGCCACCGACGGCACGGCGCGGCTCGCGTGCGAGCTCGTCGCCGCCACGGCGAAGCTCGCGCGGGGCCGGCGGCGGGCCGCGGCGGAGCTCGCCGACCGCGTCGCGCGCGACGCCGAAGCCGGCGGCCTCGTCGAGATCGCGTGGCGAGCGCGGACCGTCGCCACGCGCGCGCGGGCGGAGCGCGCGGCGCGGCGCTGGCTCGAAGGGCGCGCGCTCGCGCCGCCCGAGGGCCTCGTCGACGCGCTCTCGCGCGCCGAAGCGCTCGTCGAAGGGGCGATGCGCGGGCTGTCCACCCAGGGCCGGCGGCTCTACCTCCGCGACCGCACCCGCGCCGCCGACGCGGCGTGGCTCGCGGAGGCGCGCGCCATGGGCGCGCCGGCGACGCGGCGCGCCCCCGACGCCGACGCCCGCGCGACGTGGCTGCGCGTGCTCGGGCACCTGTCCGATCTCGGGGCCGAGGCGAGCTCGGAGCGCGTCGCCGCGATCGGGCTCGACGCGATCTTGAGCGCGGCGTCGGCTCGCGCGGCGAGGATCGTGGTCACCGACGGGACCGGCGGCGCTATCGCAGACGTGGCGCGCGACCCGTGGGGCCGCCCCGCGTCGACGGTCGACGGCGAGCGTGTGCCGCTGCCGCCGTCGGGCACCGTCACCGGCGAGCTCACCCTCGCGGGCGAGGTCGACGGCCCGGAGGTCGACCTCGCGCGCCTCGTCGGGGGCCTCGTGCTGACCCAGATCGCCGCGCTCCGGGCGCGGGACGCGCTGCGCGCCGAGGGCTCGCGATCGCGGGAGGAGAACGCGCGCCTCGAGGTCGAGCTCCTCCGCGCCGAGGCCGCGCTCGGGGACGCGCGCGGCCGCCTCCCCGAGCCGGCGGCGCGGGGAGGGATGCTCGGCGCGAGCCCGCCGATGCAGGCCCTCTTCGCCCGGATCGATCGGGTCGCGCGGAGCGACCTCTCGGTCCTCGTGCTCGGCGAGAGCGGCACCGGCAAGGAGCTCGTCGCCCGCGCGCTGCACGACCAGGGCGCCCGCGCCGCGCGGCCCTTCGTCGCCGTGAACTGCGCCGCGATCCCGGAGTCGCTCCTCGAGAGCGCGCTCTTCGGTCACCGGCGTGGCGCCTTCACCGGCGCCGATCGCGACGAGCCCGGGCTCTTCGTCGTCGCCGACACCGGGACGCTCTTCCTCGACGAGGTCGCCGAGATGTCGCTCCCGATGCAGGCGCGGCTGCTCCGCGTCCTGCAGGACGGTGAGGTGCGCGCCGTCGGCGGCACGGCGGTGCGGAGCGTCGACGTGCGGGTGGTGGCGGCGACGCACCAGGATCTCCACGGCTTGGTCCAACGCGGCCGCTTCCGCGAGGATCTCCTCTATCGGCTCGACGTCGTCTCGATCCAGGTCCCTCCGCTGCGCGCCCGCGGCGACGACGTCGTGCTCCTCGCGCGGGCGTTCCTCGCGGCGGCGGCGCCCCGCAAGCGCCTCGCCCCCGACGCCGTGCGCTGGCTCCTCGCCGCGCCCTTCCCGGGGAACGTGCGCGAGCTCCGCGCCGTCGTCGAGGCGGCCGCGGTCCTGTGCGACGCCGACGTGATCGCGCGGCGCGACCTCGAGGCCGAGGGCCGCGGGTCTCGGCGCGCGCCGAGGTCGGCCGGGTCGCTCGATCTCGCCGAGCTCGAGGCCTGGGCCATCGAGCAGGCCCTCGCGCGCGAGCCCTCGGCGGCGGCCGCGGCGCGCGCGCTCGGCATCGGTCGGGCCACGCTCTACCGCAAGCTCGAGGCGCTGCGGCTGGCGCCGCCACGGCGGACCGCGCGCCGCCGCTGAGGGTCAAGCCGGTGCGGCGGCCCGACGCGCGCGCGGCAAGCGGAGCTCGAACGTGGCGCCGCCTCCCGGCGTCGGCCGGTGGCTGAGCGTGCCCCCGTGGGCCTCGGCGATGCGCTGGACCACCGGGAGCCCGAGCCCGGTGCCGGTCGGGCGGGTGGTGAAGAACGGCGTGAAGATCTTGGACTCGAGCGCGTCGGGGATGCCGGGCCCGTGGTCGGCCACGGTGATGGCGACCTCGGCGTCGGAGGCCGTGACCGTCACCTCGACGCGCGCGTCGCGCGGCGACGCCTGGAGCGCGTTCGTCATCAGGTTGACGAGCGCCTGCCGCACGAGGCGCTCGTCGCACTCGAGGCGCGGAGGGCAGTCCGACAGCTCGAGCTCCAGCGCGACCGGCTCACCCTCGTGCTCGCCGCGCACCGCGAGGCCGGCGCCTTGCACGATCTGCGGCAGGTCGGCGACGGCGAGGACGACGTGGGTCGGGCGCGCGAACTCCAGCAGATCCGAGACCATGCGCTTCAAGCGCTCGGCCTCGTCCTCGACGATCCCGAGGAGCTTCTCGCGCTCCTCGGGGCGCTTGCGGAGCTGGCCCACCGCGTTGAAGATGATCGCGACCGGGTTGCGCACCTCGTGGGCGACGACCGCCGACATCTCGCCGAGCGCGGCGAGCCGCTCCCGCCGCACGAGCTCGTCTTGCGCGGTCTGGAGGGCGCGCGCGTTGTCGACGTACTGGAGGGCGAGGCCCGACGCCACCATGATGACGAGGGCGAGGAAGCCGATGTCGAGGAGGTAGGGCATCTCGAGGTAGCCCGACGACACGAAGCTGTCGTTGATGCCCATCACCAGCAGGATGCCGAGGCCGACGATCTCGGCCCGCTCGGCCCGCGACGTCTCCCGATACCGGCGCAGCGACCGTATCAGGAGCAGGCCCATCGACGCCGCGAAGTAGAGGAACGCGAGGTCGCCGAGCGCCGTCGACCTCATGTCGATGTACCGGACGCGCGCCCAGCGGACCTCGTGGATCCACGTATCCTCGTGGTGATAGAGGAGCCCCGGCACGAGGCTGAGGAGCCCCCACCCCACCCCGCCGGCGACGATGAGCCGCTCCCACCAGACGAGCGAGCGGCGCTCGCGGTGGGCGACGAAGACGTACCACGACGACCCGTGGAGGGCGGCGAAGAGGAGGGCCACGGTGAGCCCCGCCTTGGCGACCGGCACCGAGCCGCTCTGGAGGGTGACGTTGGTGCCCGCGTAGAGCGCGCCGAGGAGGCAGCTCGCCGAGAAGACGCGGAGCCCGGGCGTGTTCGGCGCGGTGGAGATGAAGAGGGTCGCGGTGGCGAAGAGCAGCCCGACGATGACGGCCGTCGCCGACAACAAGAGCACGGGGTTCAACGTGGCACCGGCGCCGCTCACGAGGCGGTGAGCATAGTTCGAAGGCGGCGATCGGTGGGGGGTGATCCGATCGCTCATGATCGATCCGATCAGATTGTGCGGGTAAAAATCCCGGTCATAGTGCGCGCCGATGAAGCGCTCCATCCTCGCCTTGCTCACCGCCCCGCTGCTCGCCTCTGCCTGCGGCTCGTCGCGCAACTCCTTCGACGACGGGCCGCAGACCGGCGCGTCGCCCACCGATCCCCAGCTCGGCGGCGGGCTCCCCGGCGAGACCGCGGGCGACGCCGCCACCACCTGCGAGCAGGCGGCCGCCGACAAGAGCACGATGGGCTGCGAGTTCTACTCCGTCCCTCCCGACTCGCTCACGATCACCCGCGGCGCGTGCTTCGCCGCGTTCTTGGTCAACACCTCGAACTCCGTCGCCGAGATCAAGGTCGAGCGCGACGGGCAGTCGCTCGACGCGTCGAAGTTCGCCTACGTGCCGAGCGGGAGCGGCGCCGGCCTCAAGTACGAGCCGCTCCCGTCGTCGGGCCTCGCGGGCGGCCAGGTCGCGATCCTCTTCTTGAGCCGGAGCGGCTCCACCGCGTGCCCCGCCGGCGTCACCCCCGCCGTCACGCAGCTCACCTCGGTGAGCGGCACCGGCCGCGGGGCCGCGTTCCGCATCGCCACCAGCGCCCCCGTGGTCGCCTACGACATCTATCCCTACGGTGGTGGCGCGAGCGCGCTCACCAGCGCCACCTTGCTGCTGCCGACATCGGCCTGGGACAAGAACTACGTCGCGGTGGCGGGCTACAAGAAGAGCGCGGTCGTCGAGGAGGATCAGCCGACGCTCTCCATCGTCGCCGCCGAAGACGGCACCACCGTCACCATCAACCCCACCGCCGCCATCGTGGGCAAGGCGGGCTCGGTCGACCCCGCCCCCAAGGGCGCGCCGAAGGCCTACAGCCTCGGGCGCGGGCAGATCCTCCAGTTCGTGCAGGACGCCGAGCTCACCGGCAGCGCCATCGCGTCCGACAAGCCGATCGGCGTGTGGGGCGGATCCATCTGCGCGTCGATCCCGGCGACGATGGACAGCGCGTGCGACACCATCCACCAGGAGCTCCCGCCGGTGCGGGCGATGGGCAGCGAGTTCGCCGGGGTGCGCTACCGCAACCGCTTCGACGGCAAGGAAGAGAGCCCGCCGTGGAGGCTCGTCGGCGCGGTGGACGGCACCAAGCTCACCTGGGAGCCGTCGAAGCCGGTCGGCGCGCCCGACACCCTCGCCCAAGGGCAGGTCGTCGAGCTGAGCTCGCCCGGGGGCTGGGTGGTGCGGAGCCAGGACAAGTCCCACCCGTTCTATCTCTCCGCGCACATGACGGGATGGGGCGCGGTGTCGTCGGTGGGTGACAACCGCGGCGACCCCGAGTCGGTCAACGTGCTCCCGACGGCGCAGTACCTGAAGTCGTACGTCTTCTTCACCGACCCCACCTACCCCGAGACCAACCTCGTGGTCGTCCGCAAGAAGTCCGACGACGGCTGGAAGGACGTGGAGCTCGACTGCGCGGGGGTGCTCGGCGGCTGGCAGCCGCTGGGCTCGTCGGGCACCTACGAGGCGACGCGGGTGGACCTCGTGCGCGGCAACTTCCAGGGCCAGAACGGCTGCGACAACGGCAAGCGCCGCATCCGCAGCGACGGCCTCTTCGGCGTCACCGTGTGGGCGTGGGGCAGCGCCGCGACCGGCGGCTCGGCCTTCGGCGGCGGGTCCGGGTTCTTCTCGCAGGCGGTGAGCTACGCCTACCCCGCGGGCGGCAGCCTGAAGCCGATCAACGACGTCGTCGTCTCCACCGGGCCGAAGTAGGCGGCGCGGGTCAGGGCGCGGGCGGCTCGCTCGCGGGCGCAGGCTCGCTCGGACGCGTAGCCTCGCGCGCGGGCGCAGGCCCGGCGGCCGCGACGTCCGCGGCCTCCTCGTCTTCGGCGAGCGCGATCTCGACGCCCTTGCCCACCACCGCGTTCACCGCGCGGATCGAGCCGTGGACGACGGCGACGCTCGCGTCGTGCACCACGTGCACCACCTTGGCCGGCACCGCGATCGGCGGGATCGCCTCGAGCACCGCGAACGGGCGCTTGGCGGTGTCGATCTGCACGCGCTCGACGGCGCGCGAGCCGTGCTCCACCGCGTCCCGCACCAGCGCGAGAGCCCCGCGCCACTTCGCCATCGACGACTTTCGCTTCATGTCTCGCACCAGGCCTTGATCCGATCGTACACCGCGGGGTCGTGCGCGAGGCGCACGTGCGAGTAGCCCTCGAAGACGCGGACCCGCTCGGGCGCCAGCGCGAGGGCCGGCCCGTCTCCGCCTCCTCGCGCCGCGCCGTCGAAGGTCGCGCTGGGGACGGGCACCATCGCGTCGCCGAAGTAGAGCGCGACCCGCGGATCGCCGTGCAGCGTCCCCGCCGCCAGGTAGTGCTCGATGTCGGGGAGGAGCGGCACCGGGTGGCGCGGATCGCGCAGCGAGAACCTCGCGCGCTCCCGCGTGCGGGCGCGGTCTTCGTGGGTGAGGTCGGCGTCGCCGAGATCCTTCACCCCCGCGCTCCGCAGATCCCCGAGGTCGGCGGCGAGGCGGGTGTACGGATCGGGCACCGCCCGCAAGAAGCGGGTGAGGACGCGGCCGGCGCGCTCGAGCGGCGCGCCGCGGTGGGGCGTGCCCACGTAGATCGCCCGCCGCACGAGCCCGAGCCACCCGAGGTCGCCGAGCTTGGCGGTGTGGCACGCGCTCCGCACGAGCAGCCCCCCCATGCTGTAGCCCAGGAGGAGGAGCTCCTCGATGGGTGCAGGATACACGCGAACGAGATCGGCGAGCGCCGCGCTCAGCGCCGCGCCGTTGTCGGCGATCGGCCGGCCCGAGTTGTAGCGGACGTAGAGCGGGGTGAAGCCGAGGTCGCGGGCGAGCCGCGAGCCGTAGTCGGAGCCGTCGTCCATCCGCCAGATCGTCTCGGTGCACATGAGGCCGTGCACCAACACCACGACCTTGGGCGTGGGCGCGGCGAGGGCCGCGCACGCGACCTCGGCCGGCTCGGGCTCGCCGTCCTGGACGAAGCCGAGCTCCGTCGCCAGCGGGTTGTCGGTGCGCACCAGGTGGTCGCCGACGAGCCCGTTCAGGATCGCGAGGGTCATGTCGAGCTTTTCGCCCACCCGTGGAGTCTACGGGCGCGCGGGCCCAGCGTCGACGCCTTCCCCGCGGCCCGGCGCGCCTCGGTCAGGGCTCGCGCCAGATCGGGGACGTCCAGGCGCGCTCCTGGATCATCGTGCGCAGGGCGCCGCCGTCGGCGCAGCCGGCCGGGTTCGCGTTCGGCGCCCGGGCGCAGTCGTAGGCCGACCACCGCGGGGTCGGGTCCTCGAGGACGCGTGCATAATACAAGGCCGGGCCCGGGGTCGGGTCGTCGTCTTGCCACGTGATGCAGGCCGTCGCCGACGCCGCCGGGAGCGCGCGCTGCACGACCTTCTCCTTCAGCGCGCCCGCGCCGTCGACCCAGGCCTTGACGACGTCCACCCGCGCGAGCGGAGCCTGGTCCTTCCACGCGCGGATCACGAAGCGCGGCGCCGTCGCCCCGCTCTTGAAGCTCCCGCCCATCGGCACCGCGCCCTTGTCGACCAGCGACTTGGGGAACGCGGGGTCGGCGCACGCGTCGCCGGCGTCGAACGTCTGGAACATGCGGACGAGCACGCGGGTGCCGCTCGTCGCGTGGGTCTCGCGCCGCTTCAGGGCGGCGTAGATCGACTCGCGCGTGTTCTGCTCGGCCCAGGCCACGGTGAGGCCGCCGGGGTTGAACGTGCCCACCTCCCCCGCGGCGGGCCCGATGCGGCGGGCGGGGGTGTCGTCGTTCGACCCGACGTGCCCGGGCCACGTCGACTCGCGGGTGTTGCCCGGGGTCCCGTTGTGGCCGTCGGTCGCGCCGACGATGCCCATCATGAGCGGGTTCTTGCCGCTCGCCGCCCGCACGCCGAGCCCCTTCTTCAGGCCCTCGCGCACGTAGCCCGGCTTGTCGCGGGCAGGATCGGAGTTGTCGGGCAAGAGCTCGAACGCGCAGTCCGGGTCGGAGCCGTCGTCGGACAGGCACTCGCTGCCGCCCTTGTGCTGGAAGATCTCGACCAGGCGCTGGTAGCGCGCCATGTTGTCGCGATCGACGGGATCGGACGGCACCTCGAACGCGAGGCCCTGGCTCAGGTTCCCGTTGTGCGGGATCGTGAGCGCCTCGCAGCCCGCGCCGCCGCCGCAGCCGGCCGCAAGGCCCCGCCAGAGCTCCTCCTGCGTCGGGTGGGTGAGCGAGTCGAGGGGGCTCGCGGGGACGTTCGTGTCGCCGAAGATCACGTTCTTGTGGAGGGTCACGCCGTCGTTGGTCTTGGTCCACTCGTAGGCGTACATCGTGGAGAACTTGCACGGCTCGTAGGCCGCCGCGGCCGCTTGCTGCTCCTTCTGCCAGGCGCTCGTCACCACCGGCGCGCACTTGCCGCCGTCGCACACGCGGGAGAGCACCGCGTAGATCGCCGCGAGCTGCACCGTCTGGGAGCGGTCGCTGCGGAAGAGCCGGCACGCGACCGTGTCGTAGATCGTCTTCGTGGGATCGTAGGGGTTGCCGGCGAGGTCCTCCCCGCAGCCGTACGCGACCGCGAGGAACTCGGAGTGATCGGTGACGGCGAGGAAGTCGAGGGGCTTCTCGATGGTGGTGAGCGGCCCGCCGCCGTCCGGGCCCGCGCCCGCCACCTGCAGCGTCTTGCCGCGGGCGAACGCGTACGCGTCGAGCGGCGTGTTGCGGGTGTCGAAGGCGTAGGCGTCGGCCGAATACGAGGTGTGCGCGTGGAGATCGCCGAAATACGGGTTCTTCAGCGGGTTGTAGTCGCCGCAGCGGGCGACGCCGCCGTCGCCGCCGTCGATCGCGCCGCCGCCGTCGGGCGCGCCGGAGTCGGGCGACGGCCCGGCCTCCGAGCCGCCGTCGGTCGAGGGCACGGCGGTGTCGTCGCCGCCGCAGGCGAAGGCGACGTACGCCCCGAGCGGGACGACCGCGAAGAGGGCGAGGACATGGGCTCGACGCATCGAAGGGACCTCCTGAGTTACACGCCACGGACGAGCGGGAGCACGCGCTCCACGAGCCAGAAGAAGCCGGTGACGCCGACGACGTACGCCGTCACCGTCGCGAGTCGGCGCGCCATCGCGACGCGCGACGCGAGCGCGAACAGCGCGAAGCACACGAGCAAGAACGCCACCTGGGCGACCTCGACCCCGACGGCGAAGCCGGCGATCGCCGGCGCGACCGCGCCCCGGGGGACGCCGAGCTCGGTGAGCCCGCCCGCGAACCCGAGCCCGTGCACCGCGCCGAACACGAACGCCGCGATCGCCCCGCGCGCGGGTCGGACGCGCTCCTTGCCGACCCCGAGGGCGACGAGCACGAGCGAGAGCGCGATCGCCGCCTCGGCGGCGGCTTGGGGGACGTGCACGACGCCGAGGGCGGTCGCGGCGAACGCGACCGAGTGCGACACGGTGAACGCGGTCTCGGCGAGGAGCACCGAGCGGAACCGGCGGAGGAGCGCGACGAGCGCGACGAGGAAGAGCAGGTGATCGAGGCCGGCGAGCACGTGGAAGAAGCCCGCGCGCGCGTAGCGTCCGAGCGCCTCGGTGGCCGAGGGGCGGTCGGGGACGGTCCACGACGACGACCCCGGGCGGAGGAGCTGCGAGGCCGACGCGCCGTCCGCGAACGTGACCGACACCACCGCGTCCGAGGTCACCCCCCCGAGGCCGTCGACGCGCAGGGCCCGGCCCGCGAGGGGCCGGTCGCACGTCCAGGTCGCCGCGCCGCGCGCGGGCGCGGTGCAGCCCTCGGGCATCACGAGCCGGAGATCGCCGTAGGTCGCGCCCGAGGTCACCTTCACCGCGACCCGGCCGTCCCCGCGCTCGACGACGTCGACGTACGCCGTGCGCATCGCGTGGCCCCACGCAGGCGCGGCCGCCGCCATCGCGACGAGCGCGAGGAGGAGGGCGAGGAGGCGGCGCATCAGTCCTCCGCCGATCCTTCGGCGCGCGCCGCGACCCGGCGCGTCGGCGTGAAGCCGACGAGCCTGTCGGGCCCGACCCGGATGTCGTACGAGGCCGTCGTCTCGCGGAGGTACGCGCCCACGATCGCCTCGCGGCGCTCGAGGAGGTACTCGACGGCGACGTCCTTCTCGACCTCCTCGAAGGTCGCGGGCCCGCCCTCCTCACGGGCGACGAGGCGCACCCGGTGCCAGCCGAACGACGACTGCAGCGGCGCGCTCACCGCGCCCTCGGGCAGCGCGGCCACGCCGGCCGCGAAGGCCGCGCCGAAGAGGCGCGCGATCTCGTCTCTGGACGACCTGTTCGATCGGGGATAGGGGAAGGGCTCGCCCGCGGCCGGCGGCTCGGTCGCGCCGGCGAGGGCGGACGTCGGCGGCAGCGCGTCGGCCCGCGACGCGAAGACGTGGACGAAGCGGTAGCGCGCGGGCCGGCGGAAGCGCGCCCGGCGCTCCTCGAAGTAGGCGACGAGCTCGGCTCGGGTCGGATCGCGCGACGCCCCGCCCATGTCCTCGACGAGCAGGAGGAGCTTCTGGACGAGGCGCTGCCGGATCACGGGATCGTCGCGATCGAGCCCCATCCGCAGCGCCTCGCGGTAGAGGATCTCGTCCTCGATCAGGCGCGACTCGACCTCGCGCCGGCCGTCGTCACCGAGCGCGCCGACGCCGAGCTTCTTGGCCTGGGCGTCGCGGACGGAGGCGAGGACGGCGGGGTCGATCTCCACCACCTTGGCCCGCTCGGCCCGCGAGCTCGCGAGGCCGTAGAGCGCGAGGCCGAAGACGGCGAAGACCACGATGCGGCTCCGCGCGAGGCGAGAGAGAGCGGCGAACATGCGGGCCCGCCCCGATACAAGCGCCGTGCCGGCCCACGCCGCGGCTCATCTCCCCGACATCCATCGGCTTTCCCCTGCGCGAGCGTGAACGTCCGACGGTCCACCTGGACCCCTTCGAGGTCAGACCGAACGCGGTATCCTCGCGGCCATGGAGATCCTGCTGCTCGTCCTGATGGGCGTCTCGACGCTCGTCGCGCTCGTCGGCTCGCTCTGGCTCATCGTGAAGGCGTTCGGCACCAGCGTGGTGTGGGGGCTCGCGTGCCTCTTCGTGCCTGGGGCGCAGCTCGCCTTCGTCATCACCCACTGGGACGAGGTGAAGACCCCCGGTGCGCTCTGGGGCGGCGGGGTCGGGTGCCTCGTCTTGTCGGCGGTGCTCGTGCCGGGTGTGATGGAGCGGCGGCGTCAGGAGCAGCAGGACCGCGCGGTCGAGGCGCGCGACCAAGCGGTCGCGAGCGCCACCGCGGCCGCCGGCGCGCGCGCCGCGAAATGCCCGCCCGGGGACCCGGTGAGCGACGGCTTCTCGCGGTGGTGCTGCACCGGCTCCGACTGGGTGGTCATTTCGCAGAGCTGCTCGCAGCTCTCGCGCCCCACCGCGGAGTGCGGCGAGGCGAACCGGGGCACCACGACCCTCGAGGCCTGCAGCACCCTCGGCGGCGACCCGCGCAAGCGCCGCCGCTGACGGGCTCAGCCCTCGACGTCGCCGAGCGCTCGCTCGAGATCGACCTCGCGAAGCCCGGCGTCGAGCCGCGCCCGCTCCCCCCACCACGCCGTCTTGTCGGCTGGGACCCCGGCGAGCGCCTCGCGGTAGTCCTCCGGCTCGAGGAGCAGCACCGCCTCGCGCGCGTCCTCGAACGCCTCGTCGAGATCGCTCACCTCGCCGAGGAGCTCGGGGCACACCCGGATCGCCTGCTCGAGCACGGCGCGCGCGCTGACCGCGAAGAAGACCCAGCTCTGGGCGAAGGGCCGCTCGTCGAGCGCCTCGGCGAAGGCGGCGGCGGCGTGGGCGAGCTCGATCCGCACCCGCGTCGACGTGAGCGACGTGAGCAGCCCGCGCGCGGTGTGCGACACCGCCGAGGCCGAGCCTCGCGCGATCGCCCGGCGCGCGGCCCGGAGCTCGGTGGAGAGGAGCGCGAGCGTCGCCCGCACGTCGCCGCGCACCTCGCCGGTCGTGATCGGCAGGATCTCGGCGTGAGAGCTCCGGGTCATCGGTCGAC
>JAEUKG010000132.1 GCA_016794325.1 Myxococcales bacterium
GCCAAGGTCCAGAAGAAGGGATGACGCGCGCCCCGCGCGCGGCGGTCGCCGTTCAGAACGCGTAGCCGAGCGCAGCGAGCATGCGCGGGATGAAGTTCCACTGCTCGCTGTAGAGGCCGGTGTTTCCGAGCTTCGAGCCGAGCTCGATCTTCGACCCTGCGGGGACCCACATGAGGCCGAGGCCGCCGCTCGCGGTGAGCCCCGATTTCGCGACGACTTGCACGCCGACGTCGACCGCGACGCCGACCTTCGATCCGCCCTCCGAGTAGAAGAACGCGAAGGACGGCCCGGCGAAGAACCCCGAAGGCTCGCGCTGGCTCGACGTGTAGTAGCGGTAGCCGAGCTCCCCGCCCCAGCGGACTCCGTCCACGGGGCGAAGGCGCGGGTTGAGGACGACGGCGTGGTGCGCGACCGGCACCCAGACGAGGTCGACGCTGGCGGTCTTGCTGATCAGCTGGAGCGGGCTCAAGAGCGCGCTCATCGAGCGCTCGCGCGGCGGCGGATCGGCGGGCGGCTTGTCGAGGTCCTTCGGGGTCTCGGGGCTCACGACCGCCGGCGCGGCCGGGGGCGCGGCAGGCGGCGCCTCGGGGGGCGCCTCCGGCGGAGCGGCCGAAGGGGCGGGCAGGGCCGGCAGAGGCTCCGCCGGCGGCTCGTCGGCCGCGGCGGGCGCGGCGAGGGCGAGCGTGGCGAAGGCGAAGCCGAGCGCGAGGCGACGTTTCATCGGAGCACCGGAACAGCAAGTCTCGCGCCGCTCGGCCGTCGTGGGCAAGCCCCCGGCTCGTCGCTTCTTTCTGCGGTTTTTGGCGCGATCCACCGGTCAGGGTCGCTGTGCCACTCGTGGCCAGGGCCTCAGGGCCGGTACTTGTTGTCTTCCTCGCCGGTCACGGTGACGAGCCCGCTCTGATCGAACGACGCGAGGATGTCGGTGTACGTCTTCGCGTGCTCCTTGTCGGCGAGCGCGCGCACGAGCGTCATCGTGTTGAGCGGGAGCGAGTCCCAGTTCGGCGGCATCGAGTTGGTGAGGATCTCCATGTACTTCGTGCCCGTCGGATCGTCGGGGTTCAAGCGCGCGCGGGTCTGCGCCATCGAGCCGTCGACGTAGGCGAACGTGTCGCAGCCGTTCATGTAGAAGATCTGGTACTGCCCGCTCTTGAACTTGCCCATCGAGGCGAGCTTGCGCACGTTCTGGCCGAGGCCGGCGTGGCCGTTGTAGACGATGAGGTCGGCGTCGGTGGACAGCTCGTTGTAGCGCGCCTCGAACTTGGGCCCGCCCTCGCGCACGTTGTCGACGAGGAAGGCGGTGATGTTGACCTTGCCGCCGTTCGCGAGCGTCGCGCGGATGGTGGTCTCGGGCTTGGCGATGCCCGGCTTGTCGCCGACGTCGGCGGGGAGCGTGGTCGCGTTGGGGAGCTCGCGCTTCATCGTCGAGACGAAGAGGTTGTACGACCAGATGCCGCGATCGGCCTCGGTGGTCGCGCCGTCCTCGACCTTGCCGAAGATCACGACCACGTCGAGCGAGCCGTTCTCCCAGATCTTGTTCATCTCGGGGTACTTGCGCACCGAGTTCTCGGGGCTGACGCGCACCTTGGCGGGCATCTTCACGACGTCGTCGCCGACGTCGCAGCCGGCGGTCGCCGGGCGGTAGTAGTACCAGTAGATGCCGGTCTCGTTGTCGTGCGCCCAGGGGTCGGTGCAGCGCGGCTCGTGCTTCTTGAAGAACGCGTCTTGCCCCTCCCACGTCACGTCGCGGGGCAGCAGGAGGTTGAACGTGCGCGGCGCGCGCTTGGCCTTCGGCCACGAGACCGGGAGCTTCGCGTGGTAGGTGATCTTCACCTTGCCCGAGGCGTCCGTGACCTTCACGTTCGAGAGCGCGATCTTGTCGAGGCGCGCGACGCCGCCCTCGCCGTTGAGCTGGCCGATGGTGAAGAGCATCTGGTCCGAGACCGCGGACTTCGCGTCGCGGGTGTCGGCGAGGAGCTCGCCGTCGAACTCGAAGTCGTAGAGGCGCGCCGAGGCGCTCGTGTACGCCTCCTCGCCGAGATCCTCCTCGGGGTCGACCGCGTCGGCAGGCGCCGCGCACGCGGCGGCGGTGAGGGGCAAGGCAGCGAGGAGGGCGAAGGCAACACGCTTCATGATTGGCGCAGTGTGACCTTCATTTGCCTACATGCAACCACGTATCGCTACATTTTTCGTAGATCGAGTGTTAACGAGGGTTTATGCTCATGCCAGCCGCACAGTCAGGGTCCTGACGAACGTGGAGGGGGGTCGGCTGAGTAGTTTTCGCCGGCCAACGCGCCGGGACTCGAAGGTCATCGTTAGCTCCGATGAAGTGCCACGCCTCCCCGTCCGCGATGCCCCGTTCCCGCCTCGGCTGCATCGTCGTCACGCTGGGCGCGGTCCTCGTCACCGCCGACGCGCACGGGCAGTCGGGGAAGCCGGCGATCCCCGTCACGATCACGCCCTTCGTGCCGTCCGTCCCGCTGCCGCTGGTGGCGACGCAGATCGGCAAGCGCCCGGTCGACCTCGTCGTCGCCGCGGTGGGCAACGACGCCGCGGGGACGGCGAACGACCTGGTCGTGAAGAGCACCGACGTCGACCCTTCGGGCCGCTTCCACGCGCGCGTCCAGCAGACCCTCCGCGGCGTGCCCGTCTGGGGCGGGCAGGCGATCGCGCACCTGCGGCCCGACGGCACGCTCGAGGAGGTGACCGACGAGCTCGCCCGGAACGTGGCCGTGAGCACCACCCCGAAGCTGACGGCCGATCAAGCGGCCGCCGCCGCCGAGGCCACGCTCAAGTGCGCCACCAAGTGCACGACCGGGGCGCCGAAGGTCGAGCTGGTCGTCTATCCCTCTTCGGTGGGTCATCGCCTCGCGTACCGGGTCGAGCTTCGTCGCGGGGCGGCGGCGTCTCCGACCGCGATCCCGGTCTCGTTCGTCGACGCGCAGACGGGCGCCGTGCTCTCCGCGTACGACAACGTGCAGACCGCCACCGGGGACACGAACTACCACGGGCGAGTCACCTTCACGACGAGCCGAGGGAGCGACGGGATCCACTACCTCGAAGACACGGCGAATCGGCACGGCGTCTTCGACGCCGATCCTGCCACGGGCGCCTTCTGGATGCTGGGGAGCCCGAACGACGTGTGGTCCAATCGGTCGGCCGTCGACGTCCACTACGGGGTCGGCAAGGTGCTCGAGTACCTGCGCGCAGTTCACGGCCGTCGCGGCCTCGACGGAGCGAACGGACCGTGGCCCGTCCAGCGTCCCGAGGGCACTCCCGTCCTCGCCGCGTTCATCGGTTGCACCGCGGGAGCCTCGTGGGACGGAGCCAACCTGCACTACTGCACCCGCCAACGGCCGTGGACGACGCCGGACATCATCGCCCACGAGATGGGGCACGCCGTCATCCAGTACACGAGCGGGCTCGTCTACGAGGGGGAGTCGGGCGCGCTCAACGAGTCGTTCGCCGACGTGCTCGGGGTGCTGTTCCTACGTCACCTCCGCGGCGACTCCCCCGCCAACTGGCACGTGGGCGAGCAGATGGGCGAAGCCATCCGCTACCTCGACGCGCCGCACCGCTCGACGCGGTCGCTCTCGCCGAGCGGCGATCCTTGCCACTACCGCGAACGCTACACCCTGGCCGCGGACAACGGCGGCGTCCACGTCAACTCCGGCATCGGCAACTTCGCCTTCTACCTGGTCGCGATGGGCGGGCGGGGCCACTACTCGAGCGCGCCGGTCGCCGGCATCGGCGTGGAGCAAGCCGGGAAGATCTGGTTTCGCGCGTTCACCGCGTACATGGCCCCGACGACGAACTACGCGGGAGCGCGGCTCGCGACCCTGCGCGCGGCGGCCGCCCTGCACGGCTACGGCAGCGCGCAGTTCAACGCCGTCGACGCCGCGTGGCGGGCGGTGGGGGTCGAGGGCTCGCTGCCTCCTGCGCCCAGCGCGGCCGTGCGGTTCGGACCCAGCCTCGACGACGCGAAGTCCGGCCTCCCCGTGGAGCTCGTCACCAACGGGGACTTCTCGGGCACGCCGGCGCCTTGGCTCTACCAAGGACGCGCGTCGGTGGCGCCGGGGGAGGCGGACTCCGCCGTCCACCTCTGCGGGGAGCGCGGCTCCAGCGGGAGCATCAGCCAGGACATCACGATCCCTGCGAACGCCGCGAGCGTGTCGCTCGGGTATTCGCTCGCGGTCGTGTCGAGGAGGGACCAGGGCATCGACCGGCTCGACGTCTCGGTCGTGGACCCGCGCACGGGCGTGGTCCTCGACGGGAGGGTGCTCGAGATGGTCGTCCCGAGCCGGACGTCTCCCTCCAACGCAGGCTGGGCGAAGCGAGGGCCGCTGGACCTCACACCATACCGAGGCCGCACCGTCCGGCTGAAGATCTCCTGCCAGACTCCCGAAGACGGCCCCCTGTTCCGCGTCGACAAGGTGGGCGTCACCGCCCGCTTCCCTTGAAGCGCCGCGCGCGAGGCCTGCCGCCGCGGCGACGCGCGCTCGGGGCTGGTCGCAGTTCGTTGGCTGGCCAACGAATTTCGCCGGGCCCGACGCCCTGGTCGTCCCGGAAATGGGTTGGCTGGCCAACGAATTTCGCCGGGCTGGGCCGCGAGCTCTGGGGCGTCCCGGAAATTGGTTGGCTGGCCAACGAATTTCGAGGCGTGCCCGGGACGAGGTCAGGGAAGGACCTCGACCACGCCCATCTGCGCTTTGGTCGTGTTGGTGCAGTGGTCCATGTAGTCGCAGAAGTACGGGTAGGTGCCCGGCGCGTCGAACGTGCGCTCGAACGTGAACGGCGTCCCGTGCTGGCCGCTGTCGAAGCCGCCCGCCTTCTTGTTGCACGTCCCCTCCGCGGTGGACTCGGTCACCGTGTGCGTCCCCCCGGTCCACACCCACGTGACCTTCTGGCCGACCTTGATGGTGAGCTTGGCCGGCGTGTACTTGAAGCTCGAGACCTGGACGGTGTTGCCCGCGGCGGCGTCGCCGCCTGCGTCCGAGCCGCCGCTCGAGGAGCCTCCGCTCGACGAGCCGCCGCTCGAGGAGCCTCCGCTCGAGGAGCCCCCGCTCGAAGACGAGGAGGACGACGAGGACGGCGCGGGGTCGGAGCTGCACGCGGCGAGGACGATGCTGGTCGCGGCGAAGGTGGCGAGGGCGGCGAGCTTAAGGTTCATCGAAGGCGACTCTAGCGGCTCCTCGGCCGCGCGCCATTCGGCATTCGTTGCCACCGGCGTATGGCGCGGCCTGCCGCTGCTCAGGGGAACGGCGAGGCGCTCTCGGGGACGGCGGGCCCGGCGAGCGCGCACTGGCCTTGCTCGCAGCGGGCGCTCTTGTGGTACTCGCACACGCCGCTGCACGCGTCGTCTTTGGTGCGGTCCAGAGTCTGGTACGCCGCGCTCGTGAACATGCGGCTCATCGCCCACTCGCGGCAGCAGGGCCCGACGACGACCGTGCAGTCGGTGTCGATGCGGCAGCTCGTCCACGGGGTCGGCATCGGCGCGGTGTGGTCGGCCCAGCGAGCGGCGGTGTCGGCGCGGTAGCGCGCGCGATCGGCGGGCGCCGCGGGGCCCTCGGGCGAGCGGGGGACGAGCGCGTCGAAGCAGTCGGCGGTGCAGGTCTTCTCCATGCACCGCTCGAGGTCGGGGCGGAGGGCGGCGTTCACCGCCGCGAGGGCGAAGCGGCACGTCTCGCGGTTGATGTCGGCCCCGAAGTGGGACTCGCAGCCGGCGACGATGCGGTCGCAGGCCGCGAGCTCGGAGCCGTCGGGGCACGCGCGCGAGAGGCCGGCGAGGAAGCAGTCGCTCATCGCGTCGGGCTCGTAGACGTCGCACGGGTCGACCGACTTGTTGTAGACGCAGCGCATCGCCGCCTCGGCGGCGCGGGGGACGAGCGCGCCGCGCAGGCGCTTGCACGCGGCCTCGGTGTCGGTGCGGCGATCGCAGTCGCCGGCGCGCGGAGGCAGGTGATCGCACCCGAGCGGCTCGCCCCGCGCCGCGATGCACTCGTCCTTGGCCCCCGCCGCCGGCGCGAGCGGAGCGGGCGCCGTCACCGCGGCCGGGACCACCGCCGCCGGCGTGCAGGCGGCGACGGCGAGGCCGATGGCGCCGAGCGCGCGCGTGCGGAGGTCGCGGAGCACCGTCCGGCTCCGACACGTCGCCCCGCGCGCGCCTTGGGTCACCGGATCACTCGAAGCGAATGGCGTAGAAGAAGCTCGGCTTCGGGGCCCGAAGGACGCGCTCCTTGATCGTCTCCTGAGCGGTCGTACAGAGCGCGTCGGGCTTCGGGCCCTTCTTGCCGCAGTCCACGTATTTGGCGACCAGGGCCTCGGCGCTCTTCTTGTCGCCGCGGCCCTTGATGCCGGCCACCTCGGTCATCAGCTTCTTCGTGGCGGCGGGGAACTTCTTCACGTTGACGGCGAAGCAGCCCTTGTCCTTGCCGTTCGTCGCCATCTCGGCGGCGCGCCACTCGACCGCGCCCTCCTTCACGAGGTGCATGAGCTGGATCGAGGCGAGCTGGCTGTAGCTCTTGGGCTGCCCGGTCTCGGTGTACATGCCGCGCGAGATGTGGCCGAAGCTCCACACGAGGTCGCGCACGTGCGCCTTGTCGGCGTCGGCCTGGCCGATCTCCTTCTTGGCGACGAGCCAGTCGGTGAAGTAGAGCGCCGCCGTCTGGGCCTTGAGCTCCTCGAAGGTCGAGGCGAGGGGGCCGCCGAAGACCTCGCGGTCGATCTTGCCGCCGACCTTGTACTGGTGGGCCGGGCCGAGGTTGTGCGCCGCCTCGTGGAGCACCGTGCTCATGAGCTGGGGCGCGGGGTCGGTCGTGTAGATCGCCATCGTGTCCTTGCAGAGGAGCGACTCGCTCGTCTCCTTGAGCGACGCGATGCTATCCGGATCCGTATAGAAGCTCGTCATCGCCACCGTGCGCCCGCGGCCCTCGTTGGCCACGGGGCCGAAGTTCGGGAGCGACTGGCCGATCGTGGCGCCGAAGGCGGCGCGCGAGTCGCCGGCGTTGAGCGTGACGTCGATGAAGTCGGGGAGCTTGAACGACACCGCGCGCGCCTTGTAGGGGGCGCCGGCGAGCTTCGCGAGCTCCTCCTCCATCGACGTCTTCAGCGGATCGAGCTTCTTCTGCCAGAAGAGCGACTTCTGGTTGATGAGAGCGAACGACACGTGGAAGAGCGCCTTGGTGTTGCACGGCTCGTCGTAGGTCTCGTCGGGGCCGATGCGCAGGTACCACTTGGAGTTGTCGACGCCCATCTTCGCCCAGGCCTCGTCGGCCGGGACCCAGTCGTTGGTGACGAAGGCCTGCGCGGCCGCGAGGAGGTAGGTCTTGAGGGCGCCCTCCTTGGGGTCGGTGACCGACTCGGCGGCGGCCTTGAGGGTGGCCGAGACGGCCGACATCTCGGCCTTGTACTCCTCGGTGTAGGGCACGGCGGTGAGCTTGCCGTCCTTCTTGCGGACCACGGTGAACGGGTCCATGAGCTTCTTGTCGGCCTCCTTGCCGAGGGCGTCGCAGAAGCCCTCGGTCGCGACGAGGTCCTGCGGGTAGAGGCCCGAGAGCTTGCCCTTCGGCGCCGAGGGGATGGCGCTGCACGCGGGATCGTTCTGGGTGAGCGGGGCCTCGCACTTCGGGCCCTGGGTGCGGAAGAAGAGCATCTGGCTCGCGGTGTCGGCGGCGGGGACGTCGCCGCGGAGCGCGAAGGTGCCGCGCTGCTTCTGGAAGAGCTGCTCGATGAGCTTGGCGGCCTCGAGGACGTGCCCGACGAACTGCTTCTCCGACGGCGAGAAGGCGCGGAGATCGGTCTCCACCAGCGTCGGCCGGCCCTGGGCGAGCTCCTTGATCACGAGCGCGCGCCGCTTGCCCTCGGCGTCGTCGCCCGGCTTGTCGCCGGCGCGCTTCTGCGCGGCCTCGAACGCGGCGATCGCCTTCTCCTGGAACGCGCCGTCCTTGACCCACTCGGCGGGGACCTTGTCGTAGCTCGTCGCGCTCGCGCCGACGCCCCACACCACCGCCGCCTCGTCGGGCTCGAAGGTGCCGTTGCCGTTCTTGTCGAGCGTCCAGTAGAGGGGCACGAAGAGCTCGCTCGCGAGGCGGTTGAAGTCGGCGCGCGAGAGGCCCGAGAGCACCTTGGCGGTGCGGGCCGGCGGCGGGGCCGGCGGCGGCGTGGTCGGCGCGGTGGGCGGCAGCGCCACCGACTGCACCGGCGTGGGGGCGGTCTTCGGCGGCGGCGCGTCGTCGCCGCACGCGGTGAGGGCGAGCGTCGACAGGGGCGCGAGGGCGGCGAGCGAGACGAGAGGGAGGAGGCCGAGGGGCGTGGTGCGCGGCATGAGGCGGCGATTTAGCCGCGCCGCCGAGGGCGGTCAATCGAGCCCCGTGCTATCGTCTCTCCATGTCGCAGCCGGTGCGGAAGCGCGCGACCTACGAGGACGTCCTCGCGGCGCCCGAGCACGTGCGCGCGGAGGTGATCGACGGCGAGCTCCACCTCCACCCACGACCCGCGCGTCGCCACCTGCGGGCCGCGTCGGCGCTCGGGGGGACGCTCTTCGGCGCGTTCGACGCTGGCAGCTTCGGCCCCGGCGGCCGGGTGATCATCACCGAACCCGAGCTCCACCTCGGCACGCCGCGCGACATCCTGGTCCCGGACCTGGGGGGGTGGCGCGAGGAGAACTATCCTGGCGGGGATGACGAGGACGCCCCGTTCTTCGAGGTCGCGCCAGACTGGATCGCCGAGGTCCTCTCCGAGAGCACCGCGCGGATCGATCGCGTGCGCAAGTTGCCGATCTACGCGCGGGAGAGGGTCGCGCACGTGTGGCTCGTCGATCCCCGGGATCGCACCGTGGAGGTCTTCCGCCTGGGCCCTGACGGCTACGTGCTGGCGGCGACGTGGGGCGGTGACGAGGCGCCCGCGATCCTCGAGCCGTTCGCGGCGGTCGCCATCCCGCCCGCCGCGTTCTGGGGCCGAGCCCTCGGACGCTGAGCCGCTCCACGAGCTGGGGCCCGGCGCGGGGGCCCCCTTCCAGAATTGGGCAGCAAGCTGCCTCATTTCGAGAGAGGGGGATCGGCCAAGGAATCTCCCGGGAATTCAAGGGCTTACCCGCTCGCGATTGACTGATCGCATGTTCAGGTCCAGGGTGAGGTGTGCGCCTCGCTCGGATCTGCTGCCTCGACCTCGACACGTTCTTCGTGTCGGTCGAGCGCATCCTCGATCCCAGCCTCTGCGGCAAAGCGGTGGTCGTCGGCGGCACCAAGTGGGGCCGGGGCGTGGTCACCTCCGCCAGCTACGAGGCGCGGGCGTTCGGGGTCCGGTCGGGGATGTCGATCCGCGAGGCGAGCGAGCGCGCGCCGCGGGCGGTGTTCGTGCCGGGCCACCACGAGGAGTTCACGTCGTATTCGAGGCGCGCGCGGGAGATCGTCGAGCGCTTCAGCCCGATCGTGGTCGCGGCGAGCATCGACGAGGCGTACCTCGACTTCCACGGCTGCGAGGCCCTCTACCGGCGCCCGGGCGACGCCGACGACGACGCGACGATCCTCCGGGTCGCGCGCGCGATGACCCAGGCCATCGCCGACGAGCTCGGCCTGCCCTCGAGCGCGGGCGTCGCGACGAGCAAGTCCACGGCGAAGGTGGCCTGCGGCCTCGCGAAGCCGGCCGGGGTGCTCCTCGTCGCGTCGGGCGCCGAAGAGGCGCTGCTCGGGCCGCTCCCGGTGCGCAAGCTCCCGGGCATCGGCCCGGTGTCGGAGGAGAAGCTCGCGCGCCACGGGATCGCCACCCTCGCCGAGCTCGTGCGCGCGCCGGACACGGTGCTCCGCCCGATCTTCGGCGCCTACACCGAGGGCGTGCGTCGCGACGCGATCGGCCTCGGTCACGCCGACCTCGGGCGCGAGCGCCCCGCGTTCCGCGAGCACGACCCCCACGGGAGCACGGTGGGGAGCATCTCCAACGAGCGCACCTTCGTCGAGGACGGCCCGAGCACGACCTACGGCATCCTCTGCGGGCTCGCGGAGCGCGTGTGCGCGCGCGCCCGCAGCCGCGGCGTCCGCGCGGGGCGCGTCACGCTCCGGCTGCGGTACGCGGACTTCGAGACGATCACGCGCTCGTGCACCGTCGCCCCCACCGCGGCCGACGTCGAGGTGCACCGGGTGGTGCTCCGGCTCTACGAGGCGGCGCGCGCGCGGCCGCTCGGGGTGCGCCTCGTCGGCGTCGCGCTCTCGCGGCTGTCGTTCGAGGGGCCGCAGCTCGAGCTCCCGGGCTTCGGCGAGGAGGTGCGGCGCGACCGCGCGGTGGACGCCGTGCGCGAGAAGTTCGGCTACGACGCGGTGCAGCTCGCGACCACCCTCGGCCGCCGGCGGGGTCAGAAGGGCAGCGCGAGCGGCGCGCGCGACCAGGTCGACGCGGGGCTCGGCGCGCCGCCGCGAGCGCCGCGCGTCGCGAGGTAGAGGGCGGCGCCGGCGATCACGACCGCGAGGCCGGCGCCGTACGTGATCTGGACGACGGTGCGGAGGGTCCGAGCGTCGTCTTGGATCTCGGCGAGCCTCGGATCCCCGCTGTTCGCGGCGCGGTCGACGGCGTCGAAGCGAGCGCCGAGCGCTGTCACGTCGAGGATACCTCCGACCGCGAGCGCGGCGCCGCCGACGGCGACCCCCGCGAGGCCGACGGTCGGCCACGGGCTCGCGGACGCGGCAGCGCGGGGGGCGGGAGGCGTCGGCGCCGGGCGCGGCGAGATCGCGACCACGAGGCGGTCGCGCTTCCCCGACACGATGGTCACGCTCTGCCGCACGGTGAGGTAGCCGTCCTTCTCCACCACGACCACGTGCTCACCGGCCGCGAGGGCGAGGTCGACCGGGAGCGCGACCGCCGGCGCGTCGTCGACCCGCGCGGTGGCGCCGTCGACCGTCGCCGAGAGCGCGAGCTCACCGCGCGTGGCGCGCGCCTCGAGCTCCGCGATGCGGGCGCGCACGGCGGCCGCGTCGGACACCTGGGGGTTCTTGGCGAGGTAGGCCTCGAGGTCCGCGATCGCCTCTCGGAGACGGCCGAGCGACGCCTTCGCTTCGGCGGAGTATCGGTACGGGACGTTCGCGGTCGGCACGAGCTGCATCGCCCGCTCGTACTCGCGGATCGCGCCCTCCGCGTCGCCCTTGCCGAACAGGGCGATTCCGCGCTGCATCGCCTCCCGCGCCTCGGCCTCTTCGGCGGCGTCCGCCGCGGCCGTCGCCGGAGCGAGGGCGATCGCGACCGCGGCGACGAGTCGCGCGAGGCGGCGAGAGCGCAGGGGACGGGTGGGCTGCGAGGGTGCGCTCACAGGTGCCTCGAGAGTGAGAGATCGAGCGCCGGCACCATCGCGTGGCAGAGGCTCTCGAAGGACGAATCGCCGAGGCGGAGGCGCGCGCGGAGCTCGGCGCGAACGTCGTCGGCGACCTTCCGGCGCGCGCGGGCGATGCGGCGCGCCACCGTGGCGCGGTCGACCCCCAGGCGCGGAGCGATCACGTCGATGGAGCTTCCCTCGCGCACGCTCCAGCGGAGGAGCGCTCGGTCAGCCGCCGGCAAGCCGGAGAGGGCGGCCGCCAGCGCGCTCTCGAACTCCGCGCCGTGGGCCGAGAGCAGCGCCTGACC
>JAEUKG010000179.1 GCA_016794325.1 Myxococcales bacterium
GGGGAGGCCGGCGCTCCAGAACGGGAAGTGATCGCTGCGGGCGAGATCGGGCAAGAGGCGGTGGAGCGGGCCCCACGTCTTCGCGGTGACGACGCGGAGGCCGGGTGACGCGGTGGAGCGCGTGGCGAGGTCCGCGACCTCGTTGGAGGCGCCGTTCGCGACGAGGCCGAGGTAGTCCGGGACGTCGAGCGCGCGCGGCGCCCACGGCAGCGGCAGCCGTCCGGCGGCCCCCGGCGCGCGGGAGCGAAAGCCGACCATCTCGAGGACGTGCGCCCGGCGCACGCGAACGTCGAGGGCGGCGAGGCCGTTCGCGACGAAATCGCGGCTGCCGACGAGGCCGTCCTCCTCGGCGTTGAAGGCCACGAACGCGACCGATCGCTCGGCGTCGAGCTCGCCGAGGACGCGCGCGCACTCCAGCATCACCGCGAGCCCGCTGGCGTTGTCGTCGGCGCCGGGGCAGTCGGGGACGGTGTCGTAGTGGGCGGCGAGCAGCGTGACCGGCCGCGAGCCCCACCCCCGCGGAGTGGCGACGACGTTCCGGTGCGCGCCCTGCAGCCGCACGTGGAGACCTTGGCGTTCGAGCTCGGCCGCGAGCTCCTCGCGGACCCGCGCGTTGCCCCGAGCGTTCGCGAAGCGATGGCGAGGAATCGCGAGTCGCTCCACCCAGCGCGCGAGGCGTCGCGCGTCCGATGTCGGACGGCCGGGTGGACGGATGCCAGCGGGGGCGGCCGGGCGCTCGCGAATGTACATGACTTACAGCGTAAGTTTATGCTGTAAGTCCGTCAAGGGTCACCATGAGCCCGCGGATCAAGCGAGAGGGGCTGTCACGCGAGCGAATCCTGCGGGCGGCGCTCGGCATCGTGGACCGCGAGGGCCTCGACGCGCTCTCGATGCGGCGCGTGGGTGAAGAGCTGTCCGTCGAGGCCATGTCCCTCTACAACCACGTCGAGAACAAGGGGGCGCTCCTCGACGGCGTCTTCGAGACCATCCTCGGCGAGCTCCCCACCGCGGCGCTCGCGGCTGAGTGGCCCGCGAACGTGCGCGAGCGCGCGTGCGCGTTGCGGAGCGTCCTCCGCGCCCATCCGAACGCGTTGCCGCTGTTCGCGACCCGCCCCGCGGTCACGCCCGCGTCGCTCGTGTACGTCGAGGGGGCCCTCAGGGAGCTGAAGGCCGCGGACTTCGCGCCGCGCGAGGCCCTGAGCGCGTTTCAGGTCTTGGTGGCGTACGTGGTCGGTCACACGGCGACGACGTGCGCGCCGGTCGCCTCGGAGCCCGGCGGCCGGCCCGCCTACGCGCGCCTCGACGAGCTCTCCTTTCCGCGCGTCCGCGAGGCCGCTCGGCTCCTGCCGACCCACGACGTGGAGGTGGAGTTCGGGCTCGGCCTCGACGCGATGCTCGCGGGGCTCGCCCCACTCCGCAACCGGAGTGTACGCGGAAGGCCCCGCTCGGCGTCGGAGTAGCGCGCGCAACGAGCTGCCAAGCGGGCGCTCGGCACGTCGGCGGCTTCTTCGCGCCCAGGACCGCGCTCCGCCTCGCCGCGCGCGACGCCCTCTACGGCGCGCTCACGTCGCGCCCGCTCGCTCCCCTGTTCGAGCGGCTGATGCGCTCCGCGGC
>JAEUKG010000400.1 GCA_016794325.1 Myxococcales bacterium
CGACTGGGTGACTGACAGGCGCTGCGCCGCGCGCGTCGCGCTGCGGGTCTCGAGCACCTGGTGCACCACGAGGAGGAGGTTGAGATCGACCGCCGCGAGATTCACGTCACGCATATCGAATGTCACATCGTATCACTGGATTCGATGCGGGGCCGCCGCCATGCTCGGTCCATGAGCCACCGCACCCCCGCCGTCGACGGCGTCGCCCACCTCACATTCCCCGTCTCGGACCTCGACCGCGCCGAGCGCTTCTACGTCGAGCTCCACGCCCCCGAGCTCCTCCGCCGCGTCGATCGCGCCGCCGTCCTCGAGCGGATGCCCGAGCGCGCGGCCGAGGCCGAAGCCGACAACAGCCCGCTCCACCTCGCGGTGCGCTTCCCCGACGCGCCGGAGCTGCACCTGTTCCTCCAGCGGGGGATGCCCGCGAGGACGCCGGCGCCGCACCCGCACCTCGCGTTCAACGTCGATCACGACGAGCTCGACGACTTCGTCGCGCGCCTCCGCTCCGCCGGCGTGCCGGTCGATGGCCCGCGGCGCCTCGGGCCTCCGGGGCACGCGTCGGTGTATTTCGCCGATCCGTTCGGCAACTTGCTCGAGCTCGCCACGATGGGGTACCGCGGCCCGGCGGCCGAGGGCCCGCCCGACGTCGCGCGCCTCGCGTGGTGAGGCCGCACACGCCGAGGGGGCGCGCGCTCAGCGGCCCGGCGGCGGGGGCGCGAAGCGATCGTCGTCGTCGCTCGCGCGGCGAACGTCGAGGCGGCGGCCGGCGTAGCGTTTCTCGGCGCGCTCGACGGCGACGACGAGCGCGCGCGCGTGGGACGCGAGGCGCGCCGCGTCGTCCTCGTCGCGGGCGGCCCAGGCGCGGTTGTCGCCGCTCATGAGCAGGACCTCGGTCGTGTCGACGCCGAGGCGCCGGCCGATCCGGCTCGTCGGGACCATCGCCATCTCCGACGAGAGGGAGTCGACCCGCCGGAACCAGCCGGCGACGTCGCGCCGATCGAGGCAGCCGCGCGCGACGACGGCCGTGTCGAAGCCGTGGTGCTCCACGGTCTCGAAGCATCCGCCGCGGTCCATCGAGATGCGCTCCCAGTCGCTCCGGTTGTCGCCGGGGATGACGACGACGACCTCCTCGACGCCGCGGCTCGGCTGCGGGAGGCTCGGCTCGCTCGAGTTGCCGGGGCACGCGGTGAGCGACAGCGCCATCGCCGCGCCCACCACCCCGAGCGCGAGCTTCGCGAACGCGCGGATGCGCGTGTGCGAGACCGGCGGCAGCGCGGGCGGCTTGTCGCTCACGCGCTCGAGCGACGGCACCGGCGCGCGCCGCGTCGGCGGGGGCTCGTCGGCCAGCGCCTCGGGCGGCGGGACGAACGAGGTCGCGGGCGTCGGCGCGTCGGCGGAGGGGCTTCGGTCGAGCTTGGGGGCGGCCATCGAAGGCGAGAACGCTCGGCGAGCCCCCGCGCTTACAGGCAGACGCCGCGCGGCGCGAACGAGGGTCTAAGTGGCCGTCGGCGATGGAGAAATCGCGCGGGGGCGAAAATCGGGGGGTTGACCTGGAGAAGCGACCCGATTAGGTTGCGCCGTGCTCGCAGCAACAACGTCGAGCGTGTCGCGCGGTGGAGCAGCCTGGTAGCTCGTCGGGCTCATAACCCGAAGGTCGTAGGTTCAAATCCTACCCGCGCAACCAAAGAGGAACGCAACGGGAGGCCCTCGGTGAGAACCGGGGGCTTCGTCATTTTGTGCCGTCGGCATCGAGCCCGGTGCTCCTTCCTCTCTCTCTGCCCGCGCCGTGACGCGACTGCGCGAGTTCTCGGCACTCTATCCGCGGTATCGCTACCGGATGATGCAGCTCCTCCT
>JAEUKG010000222.1 GCA_016794325.1 Myxococcales bacterium
CCCTCGCGCCGTCCGCCCACGTGGACTGGAGCTTGCCGAGGTCCCGCGCTGCGGCCGCGCGCGCCTGCGGATCGCTCGATCGCTCGAGGACCTCGCGGCGCGCGTCCATCGCCTTGCTCAGGTCCTCGAGAGCCATCGGTCGTGGCGCGCCGGCGCGGTCCTGCTTGGACGCGCCGCGCGGCACCTGGACCGCGTACACGGTGGCGCCGGGGCTCGCCGCGTCGACGCGGGGCGCCGGCTGGTGTCGCGGCTCGTCGGCGGCGCGCGCCTCGAGCTCGCGGTCGGTCGGGGTGCGGCGGCACGAGCTCGCGGAGATTCCTTCGGCCATGAGGCCCTATCGGCCGCTGCGGCGCGCAGGTTGTGCACCTCGCTCGCGCCGCGCGGCGGCCCAGCAATATCGTGCAATGACGAGTACTTAGAAGACGCCGCGCAGGCCCGCGCCGTAGATGGGGACGGCGCCGTCGCGGGTCGGGCTCGCGCCGATGACTCCGCCGGTGGGCGTCACGCGCGCGCCCTTCGGCTTGTCGTCGGCCGAGGGGCGGGTGAAGAAGTACGCGATGCCGCCCCCGAGCAAGGTCCCCGCGCCCGTCGCCGCGAGGAAGCCCCGCGTCTGCGCCGTGCTCACGGTGTCGCCCGCGGTGACGTCCTTGAAGATGAGCGGGCTGCCCGCGGCCGCGCCGGCGAGGGCGCCGAGCCCGGCGCCGAGATCGACGAGGAGGACGCGCGACGACGACGTTCGCGTGAAGAGGGCGAAGGTGCCGGCGCCGAGGAGGCCCGCGGCCGCGCCATATCCCGATCCGGTATAGGGCCGGGCGTCGAGCGTCCCGCGGTAGAACAGGTCTCCCATCCCGCCGAGGAGGAGCCCGAAGGCGCCGCCGGAGTTGACCAGGGTCGCGTCGCCCTCGTCCATGCGCTTGCGCGTGAGCGCGAAGATGCCGAGGCCGGTGCCCGCGAGGCCGCCGCCGACGCCCCACGCGTAGCGATCGGTGAGCGGCTCGACGTGGAGCCCGTTCGCGATGAGGACGCCCGCGCCGGCGCTCCACCAGGCGCTGCCCGCGAGGACCCACGCGTCGCCGGTGGAGATGTCCCACTCCTCCGCCGCGAGCAGGCTGACGCCGAGGCCGGTGCCGGTGCCGAGCGCGAGGAGCGGGAAGAGCAGGCGCGGATCGTCGCTGCCGCTCGCGCGCTCGGTCCCGAACGCGACGAACGCGCCGAAGAGCGCCCCGTTGGCGGCGAGGACCGCGCGCCCCGGCGAGCGCGTGCCGCCCACGATGCCGAGGCGCTCCGACTCCCGCACCGGCTCGGGCTTGGACTCGAGCGCGGCCGACTGCGAGGTCACGAGCACGAGGTCGCGGAGCATCACGAGGCCGCGGGCCGACACGTCGGCGGCGCGCACCTTCTCCACCCGGACGCGGAGCGACTTGCCCTTCGGAGGCACCGCGACCATGCGCACGAGGTAGCTGTCGCTGCCGGCGTATTCGATGCGCGCGCTGACGACCCAGGTGCCGTCGCCGAGAGAGCCGCGAGCCCCCGACTGCGCCGCCCGCTCCACCAGGTCGAGGTCGCGCGTGCGCCCCGACGACGGGCCCGCGTCGGCGACGTCGAGGACGAAGCCGAGATCCTGCGCCGCGTCGCGGAGCGTGGCCTCGAGCTCCTGCGCGCGCGCGTACACCGCGGTCTCGACCTCGCGCGGGCGATGGAGCGGCGTCGCGGTGGCGTCGTCGCCGGCCGGGGTGAGGGTCGGCCAGATGACGATCGAGCCCCGGCCCTTGCCTTCGTCGGCTGCGGTCGCAGCCGCCGCCGGCGACGCCGGGGCCTTCGGCTCGTCGGCGCGCGCCGGCGCGGACGCCGCCGCCGCGATCCCGAGCGACAGCGCGCCGAGCCAGCGTGCCCGTCGGGATGCGCCGGTGGACCGCCTCATGGTCCCCTCAGAACATCACGACGCCGCTCACGAAGAGATCGACGATGAAGATGTCGTCGACGACGTAGCGGCGCCCGGGCGCGTCGATCACGGCGCGGTAGTTCGGGTTGGGGATCCCGGTGACGACCTGCTGGGAGCCCGCGCTCGGCTGGGAGCGGCAGGGCCCCGAAGCCCCGAGGTCGCTCCGGAAATCCGGGTTGCAGGCGTCGGCGGAGGTGATGACGTGCGGCTGGGTGTAGGTGAGGCCGCCGCCGAGCGAGAACTTCACGTATTCGCCCGCCTGCCAGGTGACCTGGGTCGTCCCGCCGAAGCTGCCGAACGCCTCCTGATCGGTGATGCCGGCGAAGAAGACGCGCTTGGAGGGATCGGGGTCGGGGACGCTCGAGCGCCCGTCGGTGCCGAGCCGGTACTGGCCGGGGTTGGGCTGGCGGAGGGTCGACGCCTGCGACGAGCCGAGCGCGTCGAACATCTCGGAGTAGTCGCGCCCCGGCGAGTGGTAGCTACCGCGGCCGCGGATGTCGACGACGACGCGCTGGAACGACTCGCGGTTCTCCCAGGGGATGACCTCGAGGCCGGCGGTGACCGTGCCCACGATCGGCGGGCGCGTGAGCAGCGAGCCTTTGACGTCGTTGGTCGCGCCGAAATCGCTGTTCGACTGCGGGAGCTCGAGCAAGCCGCGCAGGCCGATGTACGGCTCGACGTAGCCGAGCCGCTTCGAGAAGGTGGTGTGAGCCACGACGCCGTTCATGCCGCGGCTGATGCCGGGGTCGCGCGAGCTCGACGGGTTGGCCGGGTCGGGGCACTTCACGGGCGCGGACTCGCTGCACGCGTGGAGCCGCGGCCCGATGGCGGTGCGCCAGTCGGCGCCGATGACCCAGGTCGGCTTGCTCGGATCGCGCCGCTGGTTCGTGATCGCGTAGGCGAGCCCGAGCGAGAACCAGTCGAAGCCGCTCCGGGTCGGGCTCTTGAACGGGACGGCGAAGAGCTCCTGCCCGTTCGGGTCGAGGCGCCGCTCGCGCGCCTGCGCCGAGCCGTTGAGATCCGACAGCTCGCGCGAGTCGGAGATGATGAGCGGCAGGCGCGCGACGAGCGCGAGGTCCTTGTAGAGGCCGACGTCGATGCCGGCCTCGAGGATGCTCGTCTGCTGGCTGAAGCTCGCGACGTTCTCCGTCGAGGCGACGAAGCCGCCGGTCGAGAGCCCCGGCTGGTCGAGCGAGGTCTCGCGGCGGATGCGCGCGCGCTTGAACTGCTGGCGGAAGCCGATCGAGATGTGCAGGTCGAAGGGGTTGTCGCGATCGAACGCGTCGACCACGGTGGTGGTCTCGGCGGTCTCGCTCATCAGCCGGGGCTCACCCGCGGTGAACGGCTCCTCGGCCTTCGCGACCGTAGGCCACGACGCCACGATCGCGACGCTCGCCAAGGCGGCGGCGGCGAGACGAGCCTCGATGCAGGCGTGGGAGCGTCGCGTGCGCACCACCTCGCGACGGTAAGGCAAGACCGCCGGTGTGGGAAGTCTTTGTTGGGCCGGTCGCGGGCGCGCGCGGGTGCGGCTCGTCACGGCGATGCGCCCGAAAACGCTGACTTTTTCGCCTCCTCGAGGCGGGCGGCGAGGCCGGCGCCGCCGTCTCCGGCGGGGCCCGGCTGGAGCGCCAGCCGAAGCTCGGCGACGGAGCACGCCGCGCGCGCGGCGAGGCGCCGGGTCATGTGCGCGGCGACCTCGGCCCCGTCGACCCCGCGACCGGGGCTCGCGATCGCCGCCGCCGCGGACGCCGCGGCTCGCGCCTCGCGCTCGCACGCGGTGAGGGCGGAGAGGGTCTCCTTCGTGCCCAGCGGCTCCGTCACCGTCGCCACGAGCATCCACGAGCCTTGCAGGCGCGCGACGGTCTCGGGCGCCGGCGCCTTGGGCTTGGGTCCGGCGTCGCTCGGCGCGGGGGGCGCGGCGTCGCCCGCCTCGTCGACGGGCCGCAGCTCCACGTCGACGCCCTTGGCGAGCCAGAGCGCGGGCGCGCCCGCGTCGAGCCGGACCTCGAGCACGGGAAGGTCGCTCTTCTTCCACGCGGCGACGGCGACGCCGCCGCGCACCGCTCCCAGCGGAGTGACCACCCACGCCTCGTTGCCGGGCGCGTCGCCGCCGCCGAGCGCGCGGTAGCGCCCGGTCACCAGCCACGCGTCGCCGTCGCCGATGCACGGGCGGACGAGCGCGCCGTACGAGAACGCGACCTCGCGCCCGCTCCTCGCGTCCTTGAGCATGAGGCGCGGGACGGCGAAGCCGGGCTGATCGAGCGCGACCCACTGGCTGCCGTCGAGCGCCTCTCCCGTCGCGACGAACGGGCCCGCGCCGGCGTCCGCGGCGCCGAGGGCGCGGCCCACCGCCTGGTCGACCGTGAGGCGCGTGGCGCGCCCCTCGATGCCCACGACGCGACACCCGCGGCTGAGCGGCGCCGGCGGCGGCGGCGCCGACGCGGTGACCGACGCGGTGACCGGCGGCGGCGGGGGCGGCGGCGGCGGCTCGTCGTGGGGCGTCACGTACCAATAGACGAGGCCGAGGATCCCGACCCCGACCGCCAGCACCCCGGCGCTACGAGCGACGCGTGAAAGGCGATGCATGCTCCGACTCGAGGAACGTGAAGATCTCGACCGTCGCGTCCTCGATCTCGACCGCGGCCATCTCTTCCTTCGCCTGGCGGAGCTCGCTCGAGGTCGCGTCGAGCCGATCGGCGAGGACGCCCAGGAACTGCCAGAGCATCTTCACCGCGATCTCGTGCTCCTTGCGCAAGATCTCGAAGAAGTCGGAGCGGCTGATGGAGATGAGCTCGCTCGCGCCCTCGCTCGACACGGTGGCCGAGCGCGGGACCGCGCGGATGAGGGCCATCTCCCCGACGTGCTCGCCGGCGCCGAGGCGCGTCAGGGTCTCGCCGCCGCGCGACACGCGCACCTGGCCTCGCAAGACGATGAAGAGCTCCTCGCCCCGATCGCCCTCGCGGATGACGACCTCGCCGTCTTTGTACTCGCGGACCTGAACCGCCTGCATGACGCGCAAGAGCTCGCGCTCGGTGAGGCGCGCGAAGAGCGGCATCTTGGCGAGGACCTCGCGCTTGAGGGCCACGCGCTGCGCGTGCTCGTCCGAGACGTCGCCGTAGATGCGCACGAGGACGACGGTGATGTTGTCCTTGCCGCCGCGCGAGTTGGCGACGTTGACGAGGCCCTTGGTCGCCGTGTCGCCCTCGGTCGCGGCGAGGTGGGGGCGCAGCTCCTCGGCGTCGTCGAGGTAGCCGGTGAGGCCGTCGGTCGCGAGGAGGAACTGGTCGCCCGGGAGCACCTCGATCACGAGGGTGTCGACGTCGACGCGCTCGTAGACGCCGACCGCGCGGGTGATGGCGTTCTTCTGCGCGACCTTCTCGATCTGCTCCTGGGTGAGCTTGCCTCGGCGAATGAGCTCGTTGAAGACGGTGTGGTCTTCCGTGATCTGGTTGATGCGGCCGCCGCGGGCGAGGTAGATGCGGCTGTCGCCGACGTGGGCGATGAAGCCCTGGTGCCCGAGCACGAGGAGCGCCGAGAGGGTGGTGCCCATCCCGCGCTTGTTGGCGTCGCCCTGCGCTTCCTCGTGGATCCGCGAGCACGCCCGCTGGAGCGCGTGGTCGAGGAGGCCGGTGACGTCGTTGGCGGTGATGCGCGCGCCGCCGCGCGCGCCGGCGACGTAGTCGGTGAGGAGCTGCCGCTCGCGCTTGATCTCCTCGTGGATGGTGCGCACCGCGAGGGCGCTCGCGACCTCGCCGGCGGCGTGCCCGCCCATGCCGTCGGCCACGATGAAGAGCTGGAGCTTTTTGTCGACGAGGAAGTTGTCCTCGTTGTGCTCACGGACCCGCCCGACGTCCGTTGCCGCAAAGAAACGAATCGCCTCGGGCATCGGGGTCATCATAGAGAAGGAAGCGCATTCTGTCTTCCCCCTCGAGCACCAAAACGACGGGCAAGAGCGCCGTTTTGTCCAGGATTTGCGCGCACGTAGCCGCGTCCGCGCTCGGGCGCGCGGAGCGTCGCACCCACACCTTCGCCTATCCAGACTCGGCGGCCGCGAGCGGGGCGCGGGTGCGCCCCCCGGCCGGCGCGGGCTACTTCACCGGCGGAGGCGGCACGGGCACCGAGTCGTCCTTCTGGATGCACGCGGCGAGATCGAAGAGGAGGAACTCGAGCACCTTCTCCTGGGCGGTGAGCGGGTTCGAGTCGCACTCGGCGGGGAACGTGGATCCGGCCCCGCTCGCGATGTGGAAGCTCGAGTAGACGACGCGACCGCACTGGTTGTCGGCGTCCACCCCCACCGGGGTGTTGAACGAGTACGTCTGGGTGTCGGTGCTCGAGTAGACCCAGCGCTGCGACGGCGGGTTCGCGGTCGAGAAGCGGTGGAAGGTCGCGTTCAGGGTGAGCTGACCCTTCGTGGGTGTCGCTCCGGTCGCCTGGAGCCAGTCGGCGAGCGCCTGGCCCTTGGGGAACGTGGTGTCGATGAGGCCGGGGTTGGTGAAGGACCCCGCGCCGCCCCAGTTGGCGGTGGTCGGCCACGGCGCCGGGCCGAGGCTCACGATGTCCATCGAGAGATCGGTGACGAAGACGCGACCGCCGTTGTCGGCGTACTCCTTGATGCGCGCGTTGCCGTTCGCGTCGGGCTTGCCGCTCGTCTGGCACGGGAACATCGTGATGTCGTAGCGGGAGAGGTTCGCGGTGGTCGCCCAGAGGTCGCTCGACGGCGGCGGCGTCGCGCCTTGGAGCGTCGCGCCCGCGCCCTTGTAGACGTGCACGCGACCGTTGCCGCTGGGGACGGTGAACTCGGCGACGTCGATGCCGATCTTCTTGAGGATGCACTCCTCCGGATCGTAGGGGCTCGTCGCGAGGGCCATGAGCGGGATGTCGCCCTCGGCCTTGTTGCGAGGCAAGCGGGTGAGGTCGGGCGCGAGCGCGGTCTCCTTGCACGAGTCGACGCGGGGGATCTTGACGAGGCGGCGCCAGCGGCCGACCTGGAGCACGAGCGGGACGTCGTCGCCGGTGGGGACGTTCTCGATGCGGAACGTCCCGTCGGGGCCCGAGAGCGCGGTGGCGATGGGCTCGCCCGACGTGATCGCGCCGCACTTGTCGCAGCTCACGCCGCTCGGGAACGGCTTGAGGTCCGCGTTCGGCACGTAGACGATGACGTTGTAGAGCGGGTCGAC
>JAEUKG010000253.1 GCA_016794325.1 Myxococcales bacterium
ACCTCGCGCGCGGCGTCGGGCTGGTGGCCCCTCCTGAGCGGCTCGATCCCCGCGAAATCGGCGTTCACCACCCGCGCCCAGCGCCCCACCACGGGCCACGTCGGCGGCGGCGGCGGGTGCGCCGACGGCGCGGGCGCGGCGAAGAGCGTCGAGGTCGGACCCTCGAGCGGCGTCGCTCGGCGCCCCGGGGCGCGGGCGGCCTCGAGCGCGCGCTTCATCGCGGCGGCGCTCGGCCAGCGGTCCTCCTTCTTGAAGGCGAGGGCGCGGTCGATGACCGCGGCCACGGACGCGGGCACCTCCGGCGCCACCGACGCGAGCTTGCGCGCCTCCGCGGTCGCGGCGGCGATGACGACCTCCATGTGGGTCGCCGCGTCGTGCACGATGCGGCCGGTGAGCAACATGAACGCGGTCGCGCCCACGGCCCAGATGTCGGAGGAGGCGTCGACCTCGTCGGTGCGCCCGAGCGCCTGCTCCGGCGGCATGAACGCCGGGGTCCCGATCGTCACGCCGGTGCGCGTCTTCAGGTGGTCGGCCTGGGCGTCGCTCCCGCCGCCTTCGCGGGCCAGCGCGCCCTCGCGCAGCCGCGCGATGCCGAAGTCGAGCACCTTCACCGTGCCGTCCTTCGAGAGGAACACGTTGTCGGGCTTCACGTCGCGGTGCACGATGCCGACGGCGTGCGCGGCCGCGAGCACGTCGAGCAGCTCGATGACGATGCGAACCGTCTCGTCGAGGGGGAGCCGGCCGCCGAGCCGCTTCATCCGCGCGTCGGCGGTCTCGCCCTCGAGGAGGTCCATGACGAGGAACGCGGCGCCGTCTTCGGTCTCGTCGTCGTCGATGACGCGGACGACGCCGGGGTGCCCGACCGCGTTCGCGGCGTAGCCCTCGCGGGCGAACCGCGCGCGGATGTCGGGGTCGAGCGAGAGCGTCCCGTGCAGGATCTTCAGCGCGACGCGGCTCCCGTTGCGGTGGGTGGCGGCGTACACCGAGCCCATCCCCCCGACGCCGAGGAGGCGGTCGACGTGCCACTTCCCCCGGATTCGCGTGCCGATCCGCGCCTGGGCGAGGGCGGTCATCGTGGAGGGGGGCGGCGCCATCTGAGCCGACCAGGCTACCACCAACCGACCGCCGACGAGACCTCCACGCTCGGCCGCGCGCGCTTCGCCCAGACCACCCGCCGAGCGCCGAAGGCCGACGCGCACCGCCATCCCGATCGAAGGGGGGCGAAGGGCCCCCGTCGGCGTCGTGTCACTTGGACGGCCAATCGACGACGCCGTACGTGCGCTTCATCACCCGCTTGGCGTCGAAGCCGCGCGCCTCCGTCGTCCACAGGTCGGTCTGGGTGGCGAGGAGCCCGGCCTCGACGATCGCGCGCCGCTGGGTGACCATCGCCGCGTCGTTCACGTCGTCGAGCGGCAGGGGCGCGAGGGCGCGCTTGGCGATCGTGGCCGCGTCGCGCCCGAGCGCCCCCCACCACGGCGGGCGCTCGCGGTAGACTCGCATGTATTCTGCAATCGCCGCGTCCCCGGCGTCGGCCGGCGAGTCGGCGAGGACGGGGATCTTGCCGGCGCGCACGCTCGTGACCTTCACCTTCTTCCCCGCCGCCCGCGCGAAGCCGAAGTCGATGGCGCTCGCCTCGAGCGCGAGGCCGAGGCGGCTGCCGTTCTTGCCGAACAAGAGGAGGTCGGTCAGGAGGTCGCGACCGCAGTTGCCCGTCCCCGACGCGAGCCACACCGGGCGTTCGCCCTGCTTGGTGCGGCTGAGGAACCTCGCCTCGCCGGCGCGCAGCGGCTGCGTGTCGCAGCTCACCGTGAAGCCGAGCGAGACGCCCTCGCTCGACTCGAGGGCGGCCGTCTCGAGCGCGCGATCGCCCTCGGCGTCGGTCACGAGCGCCGGGTCCTTCGCCGACTGCGCCGCGAGCCAGGTCGAGAGCACCTGGAGCTCGGCGGCCCGGGTGTCACCGAGCACGAGCCCGCGCGTGGTCGGCGGGTGCGCGGCCGGGTAGAGCAGGATCACCGGCAGCCCGTGCGACTCGCACCACGAGAGCGCGCGGTCGGCGGACGCGGCGTCGACGCCGGCGATGACGACGCCCACGCCCTCCCCCGACATCTCCTCGAGCGCGGCCTCGGCGTGCGCGACGTCGCCGCCGTCGTTGCGAGTGACGAGGCGGACCTCGTCCTTGCTCTTGCCCGGCTCGCGCGGGAGGCCGAGCGCGAACGACACCCCCCGCGCCACGTCGGCGCTGCGATCGCGCACCGCGACCGTCCCCGAAGACAGCAGCAGGCCGATCATGCGGCCGTACACCGCCCGCAGGCCGCGCCGGCTGGTGGCGAGCTCGCCGAGGCCCTCGGCGGCAGGACCCGTGGAGCCCGCTTGCGGGTCGAGGAGCCAACGCGCGAGCGCCGCGTCGTTCTGCTCGACCGCGACCCGACCGAGGCGATCGCCGATCATGGCCTGGATCTCGCGCGAATAGCCCGACTGCACGCCCCGCGCGCGCATGGTGCGGAAGAGCGGCTCGAGCACCTCGCGAGGCAATCGCTCGATCGTCGCCACGATCTTCGCGCGGACGCGCTCGCGATCGTCCTGCCCCGCGCCGCGGAGCCAGGCGTCCATGTACGCGACCGCCTCGTAGTCGAGGTGCGAGCCGATCGCGGCGAGCGCGAGCTCCTCGAGGAAGATCTCGTGATCGGCGGGCTCGATGATCTTGCCCACCAGCGGCCGGAGCGTGTCGAGCGAGAGCTCGGGCGTGCCCTGCAAGCGGAGGAGGCGCGCCTGCGCCACCACGCCGAGGTCGCGCGTGCTCCCCGGCTTGAGGCTGCCGAGCGAGCCGAGCAGCCGCGACGCGCGCGGGAGGTCGCCGAGCTCCATGTAGATGAAGGAGAGGTAGATCGACGCGAGGCGGGCCGTCGGATCGGTCGGGTACGCCATGACGAAGCGCTCGAGCGGGGAGCGGAGCCGGACGCGGTCGACGTCGCGCTGGGCCCACTGGGCGCGGAGCGGGGCGAACGCCGACTCGACCTTCGTCGACCCGGCGAGCGTCGGCTCCGGCGCCTCGACGACGCCACGTCCGGAGCCCCCGCCGCACGCCGCCGCGGCGAAGAGCACCGCGGCGATGCCGAGCCTCCGGTTCATGGGCGCGATCCTAGCTCATTTCGCCGGGCGCGCCGAAGGGCCCGCGGCCTCAACGAGCGCCGGTGATCTTCTGCAGGCTCACTCCCAGCGACTTCTGCGCGACGCCGTCGAGGGCGGCGGGGGCGCCGACGAAGTGCATCGTCCGGTGGACGTGGGTGAGCGACGCGCCGGCCGCGAGGGCGGCCGCCGGGGAGCTCGTCTCGATCTCGTAGAAGCCACCGAGGGGCGGCTTGCCGGGCTCGGTGGGGCCGTCGTTGTAGCTGTTGACGACGTCGCCCGCGTACGGGTCCTTCTGCATCTCCCACATGCTGTTCACGTACTCGCGCGCCGACGCCGGCTTGTCGTACGAGACGACGGTGAGCAGGCGCGACGCGGCGCTGTAGCTCCCGAGGGTGGGCTTGGCCCACATCGGCAAGACTCCGATCTTCGAGCGGTGCTTGCCGTCGCAGGTGAAGAGGGCGACGCCCGCGGCCTCGTCGACCACGAGGCGCTCGGCGGGCACCTTGCCGAAATAGGCGTCGTTGATCCCCGCCGCTCCGCCGGGGGTGACGAAGGGGACGACGGTGCGGGTGTCGGCCGAGGGGACGTACATCCCGAGGATCCACACGCTCGGCAGCCCCTTGTCGCGCGTCCACGCCGTCTGCCCCCGGTTCGTGATCACGTTCTTGGACTCGAACGCGACCCAGCGCACCCCGCCGGGGATCGGCGCGCCGACCGCGGCCTCGACCTCCGCCTGCGGGAGGAGCCGGACGGTGCGCTTGACCTCGACGTCGAACACCGTGCGCGCGTAGTTCGTCACGCGGAAGAGCCGCGTGTACGTCACGCTGCTCCGCGACATGTCGGCGACGGACCACTCCCCCTCCTGGAAACCGGCGGGCGTCTGCCACTTGTCGAACGAGAACGGCGCGCCAGGCGGGAAATAGAGCCCGAACTGACCGCCCTCGGGCCCGAGCCAGAAGCGGTCTTCGCCGCCGTAGTTGTCGAACTGCGTGCCCACCTTGCCCTCGGCGATGAACTTCCGGTTGATCCAGCCGAGGCTCTGACCGCCAGGCTCGACCGCGCTCGTCATCACCCGCCCTTGGTATTTCGACGAGAGCGCGACCTGCCCGCCGGAGGGCGCCTGGAGGATCTCGACCGTGCCGAACTTCTTGAGGAACGCCACGTCGTCCTCGAACGTCGGCGGCCGAGCCGCGGCGGGAGCCGCCGGCGAAGCCGGTGGCGGCTCCGCGGGCGTCGGCGCGGGCGCGGCCGCCGGCGGGGCCGAAGCGCAGGCGGACGCGAGGACGGCGAGGGGGAGGCCGATCGAGAGGGCGGGGCGCATGCGCCGCATGGTCGCCCCGATCGCGCTCGAAGTCACGACCGGGAAGCGCGGCGGAAGCGATCGAGCGCGGCGGCGGTGAGGATGATGGCGCCGGTGAGCATGTGCTGCACCCAGTTGGGGATGCCGACGTGGGTGCACCCGGTGCGGATCACGGTCATCAAGAACGCGCCGATGAGCGCGCCCCCGATCGAGCCTTCGCCCCCCGAGAGCGACGCTCCGCCCACCACCACCGCCGCGATGACCTGGAGCTCGAGCCCCTCGGAGTCGGTGGGATCGCCCACCGTCAGGGTCGAGAACTCCATGACGCCGGCGAGGCCGGCGAGCGCGCCCGCGAGCACGTACACCGCGATCTTGGTGCGGGTGACGTCGACCCCGCAGAGGCGCGCCGTCGCCTCGTTGCTCCCGATCGCGAAGACGTGCCGCCCGAAACGTGTAAAATACAAAGCCAGCGCGCCCGCCAGCGCCACCCCCGCCGCCACGTACACACCCGCCGGGAAGAGGCCGTGCTCGGGGGGCATGAGGAGCGCCTCGAGGCCGCGGGTGTCGGCGTCGATCTTCGGCTCGTTGGCGAGCCCCGTGGCGCTCCCACGGAGCACCGTCATCGTGGCCAGGGTGACGATGAAGGGCGCGATGCGCAGCCAGGCGACCCCGAGGCCGTTCACGAGGCCGCACGCGGCCGCGACCGCGACCGCGGTGGCGACGGCGACGGGCGCGCTCGAGCCGTGTTTGAGCTTCCACGCGAGGACGACCGTGGTCAGCGCGACGGTGGAGCCCACCGACAGGTCGATCCCCCCGTGGATGATCACGTAGGTCATCCCGACCGCCGCGATCGCGACGACCACCGTCTGCCGGAGCATGGTGGAGAGGTTCACGGCGCGGCCGAACGTGTCGGGCGCGAGCGCGACGAAGAGCACGTACACCGCGACGAGGGTGACGAGGGGCGCGAACCAGGGCCGCTGCCAGGGAGCCCTCACGCGGAGCTCGCCTCCTCGAGGAGCGCGCGCGCCGTGACCTCGGCCACCGGCCGCGCCGCGCCGAGCACGCCTCGCTTCATGACGTGGACGCGATCGCACGTCGACACGAGCTCCTCGAGCTGGCTCGACACGACGACGATCGCCTTGCCGCTCGCGGCCAGCTCGTCGAGGAGGCCGAGGATCTCGGCCTTGCTCGCGACGTCGACCCCTCGGGTGGGCTCGTCGAGGAGCAAGACGTCGGCGCGCTGGTGGAGCAGGCGCGCGAGCGCGACCTTCTGCTGGTTCCCGCCCGAGAGCGCCGACGTGGTCTGCGTCGGCGTGGCCTTGATCGCGAGGCGCTCGACGAGCGCCGCCGCTTCGCGCACCTCGCGCGAGGGGCGGACCACGCGGCCGAGCCGGGCGAGGGTCACGTTCTGGTACACCGGCAGCCCGAGCGCGAGCCCCTCGCCCTTGCGGTCCTCGCTGAGGAGCCCCATCGACACCGACACCTGGACCCGGCCGCTGC
>JAEUKG010000296.1 GCA_016794325.1 Myxococcales bacterium
GCGGCCGTCGAGATCGCGGCCCTCGCCGACGACGCGACGGCGGAGGCCGCGGATGCCGTCATCGTCTCCGCCGACCGGCTCTACGCTCTTCTCACTGGCCTCATCCGCTGAGCCGACCCTGTCCCGCTCCCGAGCCCGCTCCCGCACCGTGACCGTGCGGGTTCGGGTTCGGGAGCACGTTCGGGGGCGAGGGTTCGGGGGCGAGGGTTCGGGTTCGGGAGCACGTTCGGGGGCGAGGGTTCGGGGGCGAGGGTTCGGGGGCGAGGGTTCGGGTGCAAGCGGGGCTCTACGCCCTTCTCACCGGCCTCATCCGCTGAGCCGACCCTGTCCCCCGGAAGGGGAGATCGTGTACCTCGGCCCCGTCGAGGCCGAGCTTGGCCAGGACGACGGCTTCGCCGACGAGCAACGTGCCGCGCTCACGGCGGAGCTCGACCGCGGCATCGCAGCGGCGCGGAACGGGGAGGACGTGGCCGCGGACGAGCTCGATCAGGACCTGCTGGCGCAGAGGTGAAGGTCCGCAGCGCGGCTTCCGCCAGGGAGCAGGCACGGGCGCTGGCCCCTGCGAACCGCATGGGAGGGAGGCCGGACGGTAGGTACCGATCACCAGCGCTGGTGAAGCCGATCACCAGCGCTGGTGAAGCCGATCACCAGCGCTGGTGAAACGCGGCGGGGGTGCAGGGCACGCGCGCCGTCCGCTGCTTGATCTCCCGCCCCCCGTTGCTCGACGAGCCGCCGCTGCCCCGGCGAGCCGCGCCTCTCCCGGCGCCTGCGCCCGCGCCTCGGTCTTCGCCCTCGCCTGCGCCTCCGCCTCCACGCGCCTTCGCCTTCGGCCGCCGCATCGCGCGTGCGGCGCCGCCGTGCTCGGGTGCGGGACAGAGGGCGGGTCCCTGCCCCGAGGGGGAGGGCGCAGGCCGAGGTGCAGGTGCACGCGCAGGCAGAGGCGCAGGGCAGAGGCGCACCCTCCCCCCGAACCCTCGCACCCGAACCCTTCCACCCGAACCCTCGCACCCGAACGTGCTCCGGAACCCGAACCCGCACGGTCAGGGGGCGGGAGCGGGCTCGGGAGCCAAGTCCGTGGGCTCGTCGAGCAGGAGTGGACCTTGGCGCGAAGCGGCTGCATCCGAGTCGAAGTCTGCCGCGCATCGTCCAGCCACCGCGCCCGCTCCACTGGCGCTGGGCCGACCACCCGCGGGCAGTCGGGGCCCGCTCAGCGGTAGCGGTCGGCCGCCCAGAGGACGTGCAGGAGCTGCTCGACGTACGTCACGCCGAGCTTCTTCATCACGCTCGCGCGGTGGGCAGCCAGCGTGGAGGCCGAGAGGCCGCGCTCGGCGGCGTAGTCGGCGTCGTTCCACCCGCGGAGCTTGGCGAGCAGATAGTGCGTCTCGGCCCGCGACAGGTCGAAGCGCTCCTCCGCGCGGCGCGCGTCGTCCTCGGGGCGGAGCCCGGCGCGCTCCGGAGGGCCTTGCTCCACTCGCGCGAGGAACGCGGCGATGGCGGCGTCGTCGTACTTGGGCAGAATGGGCACGGACCGCCGCTCGCTGAGCGCGGCGATCTGGACGAGCGTGAGGTTCGTCCAGATGGCGACGTGCGCGGGCGCGGGGCGGAGCAGCATGTCGTCGGCGAGGCGCTGGCCGCCGTAGATGCGGCGCTCGCGCTTGTCGGGATCGCCGAGGTACGCGTCGATGAGCGCACCGTCGAAGGCCTCGGCCGACTCGATGTGCCGACGTCGGGCCTAGCCCTTCGAAATTGCTAATGAATTCCGGGACGACCCAGGCGAGCCTAGCCGCGCACACGACCTCGATCGTCGGGTGGCGCGCGCGCCACGCGCGGGCGCATGCGCGCAGCAGTCGCTCCTCGTCGTCGACCAGGAGGAGGCGCCGCCGCGGGCGATCCCCCACGGCGTTCACGGTGACGTCTGGATGGCGATGGCGTGCAGCGCGCGGTAGTCGGGCGCCGCGAGACCGCCGGGTCCGGGGAAGGGCGCCGCCGGATCGCCGGTGGCGACGAAGGCGTAGCCGCGGCCACCCTGGAAGGTGACCGCGGAGGCGGTCGCGATGTCGGAGAACGCCTGCGGCGCGACGGGGGCGCCGCCGTTGCCCACGGCGTTGACCGTGAACTGCGACGCGCCGTTCACGCCGGCGACCTTGACGAACGGCGTGGCCTTCGCGGCCGGGGGCCAGGGCACCGACGCGGCCGAGAGCGGCGTCGCGGGTGCGATGAGCGCCGGCCGCGCCTCGATCGCGGCGCCCGCGAGCGCGGGCGAGCCATGCACGAACTGGAGGCCCACCTGGAAGCTGGCGGGCGCCGTGCGGTCGAGCTCGACGAGATCGGCGCGGAGTGTCCCGCGACCTGGAGCGCCGCCCGGATCACCTCCGCAGGCGGCCGCCGGGAGCGTCGAGTCGCCCGCGCACCCACTAAAGACGATCGCGTAGAAGCGCCCATCGCGGATCGTGCCCACGGGCCACTTGGGCAGGACCCAGTAGTCGACGTTCTCCTCGAGCGGACCCAATCCACCGGGATAGCCGCCGGGGGGCTGGTAGTGGTCGGTGATGAGCTCTCGACAGCCCCGCGTGTCGTGTGGGCCCCCCTGGAAGATGCCGCGCGCGGCGAGGCGCTCCGCGTTCATGATGTAGTAGTTGAGCTCGGTCGTTTGATACGAGCTGCCGATGAGGTTCTGCGACCGCGCCCGGCCCACGGGGACACCGGCGACCGCTGCGCCCGGCATGACCTCGTGGTGCGTCGGTCGCGGGGTGAGCAC
>JAEUKG010000342.1 GCA_016794325.1 Myxococcales bacterium
GGTTCGGGGCTTGGGTTCGGGGCTTGGGTTCGGGGCTTGGGTTCGGGGCTTGGGTTCGGGGGCTGGGGTCGTGCGTCCGCCAGGCCGACGTCGACGAGGGCCCCAGCGGCGCGCCAACGACCGCCGAGCGCGACGAGCTCACGGCTTGAACAGCGACCGCTACTTCAGAAGCAATCGTCGCTGAGCGAGCCGCGTTGGACCTATTCCCGCACGACGATGAACGTAGCGCGCGCGGCGACGAAGTCCCACCGGCCGTCTGCGGCTTCCACGCGTGTGATGCGGTCCTGCTCCACGTGGACGTAGAAGTCGCGGTCACACGCGTAGCCGCAGTCAGGGCATGGGCCGTCGGCGACGCCGTCCACGACGACATGAATTGCGCCCGCATGCCCGAGCGCGTTTCTGCCCCACCGGACGGCATCGCCGATCGCGTATTCGTGTTGGTACGTGACTCCGAGCTTGAACTGAATCGCGACCGGCACGACACGTGTGCACGACGGGCACGGGCACGTCGCGCGGAGCACGTTGAACGCTCCCATCAGGATCCTCCCGCCGCGAAGCCTAGGCCTCCCGAGGAGCTCGCGAAATCTCCATCGGACCTCGCCCCCAAGAAGAGCACGACGCGCCAGGAATCGGTCGCCGTTCGACCTCACGGAACGGCACGAGCTCCGCGCCCCTGCGACGCGCAAGAAGGAAGGGCCGACCACCCAGCACCTCCACGCGCACGCACGACTATCCCCATACACCCACTTCGTCGTGTTGAGATCGTTCGAGAGGTCGAGGCGGCGCCGAGGAGCGCGCGGAACGGCCTCCCGGCTTCGAGCCCGCGCCGCAGGCGCCAACGACGAGATCTCGGACGAGATATGCAAAGGGTCGCGGTGTTAGGCAGATGAGGCCATGGCTCAGAGTCGGCCGGCATTTCCACCGCGGATCGAGGGATGATATCGTGAGCTCATGTCGGGCGGGCTTCGACCGGGACAGGTCGTGAGGCGGATATACGCCGTCGCGCTCACGGCGGCGATCGTGCCCTCGTTCATCCTGGGTACGCTGCAGTGTGGGGACGATTGTCCCAATCCTGGCTCTCCGCCTCCCGACGCGACGATGGAGGGGGGGCCCGATGCGACGACAGACGCGGCGCCGACGCCCTTGGATGCTGCCCCGGACTCCCGCAGGGGCGACGTCGACGCTGCGGAGAAGTCGGGGCAACTCAGCGGCGTCTTCCTGCTGTTCAACGGAACCGAACCCACCGACGGCCCTGCCTGGACGGACCTGTGTCGCGAACTGAAGTCGTTGCGCATCTCGACGATTGTGATCCAGTTGACGACCAATTCCAGCGACGTCGATGGCCAGGCCTTTGAAGCCAACATCACGAAGATCCGTTCGTTGCAGGCAGCGTGCGCCGCCGTCGATGCTGGAATGGAGATCTTCGTTGGCGGCTTCTACCCTGAGCCGAATGGTAACGCCGAAGTGACGTTTGGCGATGGTTCGGTGGGCTGTCCAGCGTTCCTCGACGCCGGCAGCGGTGGCACTTGGTTGCAGAGCAGCGAGAGGTGCTCGACGAGCGCGAACGTGAAGATCCTCGCAAGGCTGGGCGACGCAGGGACGCACTGCTACATCCCGACCGAGTTCTGGACCGCGGAGTACGACGACGCCCAAGTGCGCGACATCCGCACGTTCCTGATCCAAGTAGCAGCCTCCTGCCGTGGGGACGGCGTGATGACGCGCAAGGTGGCGATCTCACCTTTCGTCGACAAAGAGGCCGGCACGGCAAACGCGGTAGCGGCGACCTGGGCGCGCATTCTCGCGGATGCAGGGGTCAACCACCTCATGCTCCAAGACGGAGTCGGCGCCCTTTCGGGTCCCGCGGATCGCGCGGGGCCGTACTATCGCTCATTGAACGAAGCGTTGGCCACGGCCCTCGGCACCGGAGGTGGTGTCTGGGCCAACGTCGAGTCCTTCGAGGGTCCTTCCGACGCGCAGCATCCGACCGACGCGGGGCGTTTCGCCGCGCAGCGAAACGCGGCCGTCGACGCCGGCGTCCATCGGCTCATCACCTTCGAGTTCCTCGACTACTTCTCCAGCAACCCGCCTGGCCTCGGGCAGAGCTGCGCCATAGGCGCCACATACCCCGACGCACAAGCCTATCGCCGATGTCGAAACCATGACGCCGCGACCACGCTCAATGAAGCGTACCGCAAGGAAATCGACGCGCCCGCCCCCTGAACTCTCACGTTCGCGAGGATCGGGAGGAATCCGATCGCGACGCGGAGAGGCGAGGCGGAGACCGGAGGCCGGCGTCGAAGCCTCGGTCGGCACCATCGGCGACTCGTACGACAACGCGACCATCGGTCTCCTCAAAACCGGGGTCATTCGCCGACGCGGCCCGTGACGCAAACCTCGAAGGTCGCGACGCTCGAGTAGACCGACTGGTTCAACGGGGAATGGCGCTTGGGCCCGATCGGCTTGGTTTCGCCGATCGAGTTCGAGCAGGCAGACGCCGCGGTGGTCGGACCCCGGTGGGACTTCGTCGCCGCGCGCGCGACGTTCATCGTAGTGCGTGAATAGGGCCACCGCAGACCAACCTCGACGAGTTGGCGTCGACGCACCTTTCGATCTCCCGCTCGGAACGCGCGGACCGGTGATTGGGGTTCCCGCCGGACGCTCTCGGGGAACTTGGGGCCCGGGGTCAGGTTGGGGGCGCCGGCTCGGGGCTGGGGTTCGGAGCTCAGGCCGCTTCACCCCGGCGCCGGATCCACGGCCGGCGCGCTGGCGAGCGCGAGGGCGCGGGCGTTCTCGATGACGCGCTCCCGGTAGGCGCGCCGCGCGTCGGGCCGCCGGATCCGCGCGCTCGTCGCCTCGACGCGGTCGCGGGCGCGCTCGATCTCGGCCCGCGCCCCCGCGAGATCCCCGGCCGCCTCGAGGGCCTGCGCGCGCGCGAGGCGGATCGCCACCTCCGACCCCTCGAGCGGCGCGCCGGCCGCGATGGGCTCGAGGGCGAGGCGGGAGTCCTCGAGCGCGTCGCCCACCATGCCCAGCGCGAGCTCGACGCGGGAGAGCACCGCGCGCGCCGTGGCTATCACCGCAGGGATAGCCTGACCGACCTCCACCGCGCTCCGGGCGAGCTCGAGGGCGCGGTCGGTCTCGCCGCCAGCGAGGGCGATCTCGGCGAGCTGCGCGAGGGCCTTGGACTCGACCCGGCGCGATCCCGCGCGCCGCGCGGCGTCGAGGGCGCCCGCCCCGAGCGACTCGGCCTCCGCGCGGCTGCCCCGCGCCGCCCGGACGAGGCCGAGCCAGTGGCGGGCCTCCGCGACCGGGGACCAGAGGCCGCGCTGCTCCGCGGCGCCGAGCGACTCGCGGAGCACCCGCTCGGCCTCCTCGTAGAGCCCGAGCTGGCGGAGCGCGTTGCCGACGTTGTGGCGCTGCACGCAGGCGCTCCGCGCGTTGCCGGCCTCCTCGAAGCGAGCCGCGGCGCCCTCGCTGCGGAGGAAGTACTCCTCGGGCTCCGCGGCGCAGAGCGCGCGCGTCGCGTGCGCGTAGTGGATGCGCGCGTGCGCCGAGGGCTCGCGGCCTGCGATGCGCGGCTCGGCGGCGTCGACGAGCGCGAAGAGCTGGCGCGCGCGATCGTCCATCCCGAAGAGGAGGAGCCAGGTGGTGGCGCGGGCCCAGGCGATCACGCGGGCGGCGAGCCCCGCGTCGTCGGCGTCGCCCGCGCCCGCGCCGAGCTCCACCAGATCGCTCGCGACCTCTCCGAGGCGCGCGCGATCGTCGCGGAGGCTGCACGCGACGGCGAGCTCCCCCGCGGCGTCGTGCCACGCCGCCCCGCCGCGCGGCAGCGCCTCCATGGCGGCGATCCCGGCGGCCTGCGCCTCGGCGTAGCGGCCCTGCCAGCGGAAGCTCTCGGCGCGCAGGAGGTGGAGCGCGCCGCGCACCTCGCCCGCCGCGCCGCACGCGATCGCGCGGTCGGAGAGCGCCTCGGCCGCGCCGAAGTCGTTGCCCTCGAAGGCCTGCTCGGCGGCGCGCCGGTACCAGATGATCGCGCGCGCGGGCTCGCCCCCGCGCTCGAAGTGCTCGGCGAGGAGGGCCGGCTGCGCGCGCCCCGTCGACTCGAGCCAGTCGGCGGCGAGCCGGTGCCCGAGCACGCGGTCGTCGTCGGTGAGCATCCCGTAGGCCGCCTCGCGCAGGAGCGCGTGGCGGAAGACGTGCTCGACGCCGCCGCCGCGCCGCTCGACGAGCTCGTCGCCCTCCAGGGTCGCGAGGTCGGCGTCGACCTCGGCGCCCTCGCCGAGGAGCCGCGCGACGCCGGCGCGCTCGAAGACCATCCCGAACACGCTCGCCGCGCGCAAGAGCCGCCGCGCGGCGAACGGCAGCCCCTCGAGGCGCGCGTGCGCCATCGCGAGCACGGTCTCCGGCAGGTCGCGCGCGCCCTCGGCGACCGCGCGGATCAGCTCCTCGAGGTAGAACGCGTTGCCCGCCGCCCGCTCCACCACCCGCGCGATCTCGGCGTCGCCGACGCGGTCGCCGAGCACCTCGCGCGCGAGCTTCTCGGCCGCCTTGCGCGAGAGGCCGTCGAGCCGGATCTCGGTGACGGCGCGCCCCGACCAGAGCTTCGGGAACGCCGCGTGGACCTCGGGCCGCGCGAGGGCGAGCACCACGACGGGCGAGTCGCGCAGATCGCGCAGCGCCGCGTCGACGAACTGGACGCTCGGCAGATCGCCCCAGTGGAGATCCTCGAGCACGATCAGCACCGGCGCGAGGCGGCACTCGCCGGCGAGCCAGTCGGCCCAGGCTCGCCGCATCTGGTCGCCCATGAGGAGCGCCTCCTTGCGCGCGGCGCGCAGCTGGACGCTCTCCTCGTCGGCGGGGGTGGGGATGCCCGCGAGCTCCCCGAGGAACTCGAGGACGCGCTCGCGATCCTGTTCGGGGACGACGCGGCCGAGGCGCGCGCGCATTTTGTTGCGCTGCACCATCGGCGGCTCCCCCTCGGCGATCCCCATGCTGCGGCGCACCATCGGCGCGATGAGCCCGAAGGGCGAGCCGGCGCTCATGGGGTCACCGCGGCCGGAGAGCACCGTGATCGCGTCGTGGCCGCGCTCGAGCCGGGCGACGAGCTCGTGGCGCAGGCGCGACTTGCCGACGCCGCCGGGGGCGACGACGAGCGCGGCGCGCGCGACCGACTCGGCCGCCGACTCCGCGAACAGGCCGGAGAGCGCCGCGAGCTCGCGCTCCCGACCGACGCAGGTCGTGGGGCGCCCGAGGAGCGTGCGGGCCCCGGGGCCGACGTCGCGCGCGCCGGCGAGGACACGGCGGCCGGGCTCGCCGTGCACGTCGAACGACGCGTCGAGGAGGCCGGCGGTCACCTCGTCGAGGTGGACGACCCCGCCCCGCGAGTCGGCGGCGAGGACGCGCGCGGCGCGGTCGATGATCGCGCCCACCGGCGCGCGCGCGGCGATCACGGCGCGAGCCGTCGCGACCGCGATCGCGCCCTCGGGGAGCACCTCGCGGAGCCAGAGCGCGCAGCGCGCGGCGCGGGCCGCGAGGTCGGTCGCGGCGCCGACGTCGGTGAAGAGCGCCGCGATCGAGCCGTCGACCAGGCGCTCGAGCAACCCCCCGAAGCGCGCGGAGCCCTCGGCGAGCAGCGGATCGCCGGCGGCGCCGAGCCCGACCTGGGTGTCCGCGAGCGCGAGGGCGCCGTCGCCTCGCGCGCTCGCCGTCGGGCTCGCCGCGGGGGTGGCGAGCACGATGGCCGCGAGGCGCTGCTCGGCGTCGCCGAGGGCGGCGGCCGGCGGCGCGACGCTCGGCTCCCGCGGGTGGTGCGTCTTCGACGCGAGCGCGTGGAGGTCGGCCGCGAGGGCGGCCATGTCAGCGGGGCGCGCCGCCGAGTCCTTCGCGAGCATCCGGTGGACGAGGCCCGCGAGCTCGGGAGGCGCCGCGACGATCTCGCCGAGAGGCGTCGGCTCCTCGAAGACGATCTTCGCGAGCACCCCGAGCAGGTCGTGGGCAGCGAACGCGCCGCGTCCGGTGAGGCACTCGTAGAGGACGCATCCGAGGGCGAACGTGTCGATCGAGGGGCCGACGTCGCGCGCGGAGCGCACCTGCTCCGGCGCCATGTAAGCGGCGGTCCCCATGAAGACGCCGGTGCGGGTGAGCGCCTGCGGCGCGCTCTTCACCCGGGCGATCCCGAAATCGAGGACCTTCACCACGTCGAGCCGCCGGCGGACGAGCCAGAGGTTCGAGGGCTTGATGTCGCGGTGCACGACGCCCCGTTGGTGCGCTGCAGCAAGCGCGTCGGCGACGCGGGCCGCGAGCGCCACCGCCTCGTCGACCGAGAGCGGCTCCCGGGCGAGGCGCTGCTCGAGGTCCTCGCCCTCGAGCCACTCCATCGCCAGGTAGGCCTTGCCGCCTCCGGTCTCCCCGTGGGCGACGTAGCGGACGACCCCCGGGTGGTCGATCCCCGCGAGGACCTCGGCCTCCCGCAGGAAACGCGGCAGAGCCTCCGAGCCCCAGTCCGCGAGGATCTTCACGGCGACGAGATCGCCGGTGCGCCGGTCGTGGGCACGGTAGACGCTGCCCATCCCGCCCTTGCCTGCCTCGGCCAGGAGCTCGAAGCGGCCGGCCACGACGTCGCCGACGGTCACCCCCCCACCGTACCCCATCGCCGGCTCCCCCGGCGGCCTCGCAGGACACCCATCCTCGCCCATCCTCGTCCCCACCCTCGAGCTTCGCGGCGCACCGGGGGTCCGCCCGCAGGCCGTTCGGTTCGCCGGGTGCGACGGCGCAGGGGCGCGGCGGACCGCCGTGGCGGCAGCGGACGGGCAGCCCGTGCTACGATGAAGAGGTGCGTGCAGCGGTCGCCTCGCTCCTCTTCGCGCTCGCGGTGTCGGCCTGCGATCCCTTCGGAACGAGCGAGGTGTTCGCGGAGGACGCCGGAGCGACCGCCCCGGGCACCGCCGACGGCGGGGGCGGGGCGAGCCCCGCCGATGCCGGGGTTCCCCGAGACGCAGGGGACGGCGGGGGCCTCAGCGGCGCGCTGCAGCTCCCAGCGAACGCGTCGACGACGGAGGCGAGCTCCGCCAACACGTCGCCGTTCGGCGGAGCTGGGCAGCGCTTCCAGTCCGTCTACGGCGTGCCCCTCCTCACCGCCCTCCCGAACGGCGCGACCATCACCGGCATGCGGCTCCGCCTCGACGGCGACGCGATGAGCTTCAAGCGGGAGAACCTCATGAACTTCGAGGTCCGGCTCAGCACGTCCAAGAAGCCTCCGGGATCCCTGAGCCAGACCTTCGCCGACAACCGCGGGAGCGACGAGGTCATCGTCCGCGCGGGGCCGCTCACCATCGAGCCCAGCGACTATCCGTCGGGCGCCAAGCCGAACGCGTTCGGCAAGACGATCGACTTCAACCTCGGCACGTTCACGTACCGTGGCGGTCCGCTCCTGCTCGAGGTGGGCGCGACCGCCGTCCAGTCCGGCAGGAACGTCGACAACGTGTCGCCTTCGACGCAAGAGAGCCAGACCGTCTACGGCTCGGGCTTCTCGGCGACGAGGGCGGACGGCCCTCCGTTCTTCGACCTGATCGTCGTCGAGTACACGTTCACCTATCCGCCCACGAAGTGAGCGAATTGGCCCACCGCTCCAACGCGGCGAGGCCCGAGCGCCGACCCCGCGAGCCGCGGCCTACACGTCGATCACTCCTCGCCCCACCTCCCGCACGGCGCCCGTGACCTCGATCCGCCCCTCGCGGGTGACGTGCAGGAGCAGCCTGCACGACCTCCCCGTCTGCGCACCTTGCGCGACGGCCACCGAGACGGGCAGCTCGTGGCGCCTGGTCACGAGCCACCCGCCCAGGTTCGCGCACGCGGAGCCGGTGCCCGGGTCCTCGATCACCGAGCCATGCTTCGTGAAGAAGAACCTCGCCACGACGACCTCACCGTCGTCGTCGGGCGGCACGTCGTCGTGCGCCCACACGTAGACGAGGCCCGCGCGGCGGGCGTTCGAGCCGAAGCGCACGAGGAGCGTGGGATCCGGCCGACACCTCGCGACCGCGCTCGGCTCGGTGAGCCGCACCATCAGCTGCTCGGAGCCGGTGTCCACCCACATCGCGCCGTCGCGGACCTCGTGCTCGTCGACGCCGAGCATCTGCGCGAGCTCGGCGCGCGTCGCCTCGGCGGGCCGGGTTCGAGGGCTCCTGGCCGTGAGCGTCCACGCCTGGCCTCGCGCCGACACGGGGATGATCCCCGCCGGCATCTCGAGGGTGACCGCGTCGCCCGCCGACCTCAGCTCGCGGACGACGTGCGCCGTTCCGAGCGTCGGGTGACCCGCGAAGGGCATCTCGAACGTCGGGGTGAAGATCCGCACCCGCGCCGTGGCGTTCGCCGACGGGAGGATGAACGTCGTCTCCGAGAGGTTCATCTGCAGCGCGAGCGCCTGCATCTGCTCGTCCGAGAGCGCGGACCCGTCCTCGAAGACGGCCAACGCGTTCCCGGAGAGCGACGACGCGCGGGGGTCGGTGAAGACGTTCAGGATCCGGAAGGGGTGCCGCGCCATGGTGGTCGACCCTAGCCCACCGCCCCGTCGCGCGCGACCTCGCACGGCGAGCGGTCTCGCCTCCGGGGCCGCTCCTCGAGCCGCCCGCGGACGAGCGCCCCCGGCGCGCGCCCGAACTATCCCGTTACACACAATCGCTGCACCCTCACCCCCCAAGCCCCGCGCCCGCTGCTCCGCGAGCCCCCCGCCCCCAGCCCCCCGCCCCCCCCCCCCCCCCCCCCCCCCCCCCCCCCCCCCCCCCCCCCCCCCCCCCCCCCCCCCCCCCCCCCCCCCGCCCCCCCCCCCCCCCCCCCCGCGCCCCCGGCCCCCCCCGCCC
>JAEUKG010000394.1 GCA_016794325.1 Myxococcales bacterium
GGCTTCACGGTCCACGTCGCGCCGCTCGCGAGGTCGCGGACGGCGAAGCCGCCGCTCGTCACCCAGCCCACCCGCGCGCCGCTCGCGGAGAACGCACCCTGGCGCGGCGGAAGGCACGCGTTGCCGTCGCCGCTCATGTCGGCCGCGTCGAGGCTCACGGAAGCGCCGCTCTCCGCATCGAGGACGCGCAGCGCGCCCGCCTCGACGACGAGGAAGAAGCGGCGGCCCGCGTCGACGTCGACGACGTCCTCCACCGCGCGCTCGCTGCCGTCGACGCGATCGAAGAGCGCGAGGTCGGTCGGAGTGCGGCTCTCGCCGTGCTGGCCGAAGGTGGGACGAGCCGACCCTTGGAAGCGCCGCAAGAACACGAAGCGCCCGTTCTTGCTCGAGGCCTCCGCGAAGCCGAACCGGGTGCCGCCGAAGGCGTCGGCGCGCAAGGTCACGCCGCCGGAAGACGGCGGGAACGCCGGTGAAGTGCCGGGGCCCGGGCCCGGCGTCGCCGCCGACGCAGGCGCGGGGGGCGCGGTCGAAGACGCGCTCGGCGCCGAGGTGGCGGACGCGACCGGGGTCGCGACCACGACCTTCGGCGCGGGCTCGCCGCACGCCGGGGTGACGGCGCCGAGAGCGGCGACGATGGCGACGGCGACGGCGTGGACGACGGCTCGCTTCATGGCGGTGCTCCTGTCTGCGATGAATCGACGGTGGCCACCATCCGCCATCGCGAGCGCACTCCGACGTCCGGAGGACCGAAGATCCAACGAAGACACTGGGCCCCCCTTTCGTGGGCTGGCGTTCGATTGGACCCGGGAGGAGGCGACCGGTCAATGGCGGCGACGAGGTTCGCGCAGCGCGACCGACTGGCGGGGCGCGACTGGGACGCGACCGCGGCGCGTCGGCGTCGTTTTTCAGCGGTCGACGTCTCGACGCGCGGCGTTGGCGCCGCCGTTGGGCGGATCGGCATCGCACGAGGTGCAAGACCGCGACAGGTCCCCGGCCGCGTCGCAGGGGATGTCGCCGCCACTCCTTAGAAGACGGCGCCGCGCGTCGCCGGCGGTTGCTGGGCGCACCCCTGCGCGTCACACCAGTCGAAGGAGCGCGCCGCGCGACGCGGCGTGAGTCGACGATGACCACGGACTCGTACCAGGACGACGACGAGCAGACCCAGCGGTTCGCGCGGCGGCCCGCGGCGCCCAGCGTCCTCGTGCTCGAGCCGGGGGGCCTGGGGCCCATCGCCTCGCGCCTCGTGGACGATGGGTGCATCGTGCACGTGGTGACGTCTCCCGGCGACCTCCTGTGGACGCTCGACCCGGCGCCGCGGTCGGAGGCGATCCGGGTCGACCTCGTCGCGCTCCACCACCGCGCGGCCGTGGATCTCGTGCGCCGCGTCCGCACCGTCGACTGGGACGTCCCGGTGGTGGTGGCCCTCGACGCGGACGACGTCGACGCGCGGTGGAAGGCCCAGGCGCTCGGCGCGTTCGTGCTCGCCGCGCCCTTTCGCCCCGTCGACGTGTCGCGCGTCGCGGCGACGGCGCGCCTCTCGGCGGCCGAGGCCGCGGCGCCGCGCCGGCCCCGGAGGGCTCAGCCGCGGCCGGGGGCCACGAGCCGGTACACCTGCTCGTAGGCGGTCACGCGCTCGGCCCAGCCGAAGCTCGCGGTCATGCCGTTCTTCTGCAGCGCGTGCCAGCGCTCGCGATCCTTGCCGCGGCCGGAGCCCCACGCGGCGAGGGCCTGCCCGATCGCCCAGCCGAGGCCCCCCTCGTCGAAATGCTCGAAGACGAAGCCGTTGCCGCGGCCCGTGCGCGGGTCGAAGTGCGACACCGTGTCGGCGAGGCCGCCGGTCTTGTGCACGATGGGCGCGGTGCCGTAGCGCAGGCTGTACATCTGGTTGAGCCCGCAAGGCTCGTAGCGCGAGGGCATGAGGAACACGTCGGCGCCGGCCTCGATGAGGTGGGCGACCTCCTCGCTGAACGCTCGGCGGTACGCCACCTGCTTCGGGAAGCGCCGCGCGAGCGCCGAGAAGAACTGCTCGTGCTCGGGCTCCCCGGTGCCGAGCACCGCGAGCTGGATGCCGGTCTTCGCGAGGACGCGCGGCAGGACCTTCTGGCAGAGGTCGAAGCCCTTCTGCCACACGAGCCGCGAGACGACGCCGAAGACCGGCACGTGCCGCGCGTAGGGCAGCCCCGCGGTGGTGACGAGGTTGTGCTTGCAGGCCTCCTTGCCCGCGAGGTCGGCGAGCGAATACGTCGCCGGCAGGTAGCGATCCGTCGACGGATCCCACTCGCCCTCGTCTATCCCGTTAAGTATACCGAAGAGCACCTCCCGCCGCTCGCGGAGGAACGCGGCGAGGCCGACGCCTTGCTCGTCGTGCTGGATCTCCCGCGCGTAGGTCGGGCTCACGGTGGTGATGGCGTTGGCGTAGAGGATCCCGGTGAGGAGGAAGTTGAAGCGCCCCTCGCGCAGCTGGTCGCCGTGGACGAGGTGTGCCGAGCCCCCGAGCCCCGTCTGCGGGAGCACGCCGGCGTCGAAGCTGCCCTGGTGCCCGATGTTGTGGATGGTGAGCACGGTGCGCGTGCGGTCGAACATCCGATCCCACGCGAAGCCGGACTTCAGCAAGATCGGCAGGAGCGCCGTCTGCCAGTCGTTCGCGTGCACGACGTCGGGCGAGAAACGCAGCCGCTGGCAGATCTGCAGGGCCGCCCAGCACAAGACCGCGAACCGGAGGTGCTCGTCGCCGTCCTGGCCGTAGATCGACGGCCGCCCGTAGAGGGAGGGGCAGCGGACGAAGTAGACCGGCACCTGGCTCCCCGGCAGCGTCGCGCGGAAGACGGAGTAGACGACGCGCACGCCGCCGAGCTCGACGTCCCCCTCGCGGATCACGCGCTCGAAGCCGTGGTCTTTCTCCTCGACCCGGGCGTACATGGGCATCACGACCCGGACGTCGTGGCCGCGGGCGCCGAGGGCGCGGGGGAGCGCGGCCGAGACGTCGCCGAGGCCCCCGGTCTTGGCGAAGCCGGCCACCTCGGAGGACACGAAGAGGACGTTCACGGTGCGCCTCGTATCGACCCGGCGCCCAGAACGCAAGCGGGAACGCAGCGGGAACGCAAGCGGCAACGCGAGCGGGAACGCGAGCGCGCAGCGCTCGAGGCCCGGGAAAACGCCCGGCAAACTGTGGTAGGGTCGGGATCGATGCCCATCGACGTGGTCCTCCTCGAGCCGTGTTTCCCCGCCAACCAGCGGGAGTTCGCGCGGGCGCTGCACGCGGTGGGCGCGCGCGTCACCGGCATCGGCGAGCGCCCCAAGTCGTCCCTCGACGACGGGCTCCGCCACTGGCTCACCCACTACGAGCAGGTCGGCAACGTCACCAACGAGGCCGAGGTCGAGAAGGTCGTCCGCTGGCTGTCGCAGAAGGTGAAGGTCGACCGGCTCGAGGCCGTCGTCGAGGCCCACGTCATGTGCGCCGCGCGCGTCCGCGAGAAGCTCGGCATCCCCGGCACCAGCGTGCGGACGACGTTCCTGTGCCGCGACAAGCCGTCGATGAAGGACGAGCTCGCCAAGGCCGGCGTCCCCTGCGCGCAGTCGATCGGCTCGAGCGACCCCGCCGAGATCCGCGACTTCGCGAAGCGCGTCGGCTTCCCCATCATCGTGAAGCCGCGCGACGCCGCGGGCGCCTCCGGCACCCACCGGGCCGACGACGAGAGCGGCCTCGAGCAGGCGCTGCGCGAGTCGGGCGTGCACAACGGCCGCGCGGTCGCCGTCGAGGAGTACATCGAGGGCCACGAGGGCTTCTACGACACCCTCACCATCGGCGGCGAGGTCGCGCACGACTTCGTGAGCCACTACTACCCCAACGTGCTCGAGGCGATGCGCACGCGCTGGATCTCGCCGCAGTTCGTCGCGACGAACCGCCTCGACGCCGCGCCCGCGTACGACGAGCTCCGCGCGATGGGCAAGAAGGTCATCGAGGTGCTCGGCATCGAGACGTCGGCGACCCACATGGAGTGGTTCTTCGGCCCGAAGGGGCTCAAGTTCAGCGAGATCGGCTGCCGCCCGCCGGGCGTGCGCGCGTGGGACCTCTACGCCGCCGGCAACGAGATCGACATCTACACCGAGTGGGCGATGGCGGTGGTGCACGGCAAGACGAGCCAGCGCCTGTCGCGCCGCTTCGCGGCCGGCATCATCGCGCTGCGGCCGGATCGCGACGGCCACATCACCGGCTACGAGGGCGCCGACGAGCTCCAGCGCCGCTTCGGGCCCTACGTCATCGACGCC